>DASZFO010000001.1 GCA_035939775.1 Pirellulales bacterium
CGGGCATGCGGTGGCGAGAACGCGGCAGCAATAACGTCTGCCATCTGCGAGCGCTCTTCCTCAGCCAACCCGGCCAATGGGAAACCTTCTGGTACGGAACCGCCGTCTGAATCTACCAACTAATAAGACGCTCACCCGAAGTCGGACGTCGGACGTCGGAGGTCGGAAGAGGGTCGTTAGCCGGTTCGCTTGCGAACCGAAGTGCGGCGGCGAACTGAGCCTTGTCGTCTGTCGTCATCAGAACTAGACTGCAATCCACGTCTTACGGGAGCCATCCCGCCGCGAGCGGCGGGGCTAACGAACGTATTCCGACCTCCAACCTCCGACTTCCGACCTCCCAAAACGTCCGAAAGGCTTTGCTCCGTGTCGCGCGTCGTTCTGGCCATGTCGGGCGGGGTTGATAGCAGCGTCGCCGCGCATTTGTTGCGGGCCGCGGGGCATGAGGTGATCGGGGTCTTCATGCGGCATGGTGAGACGGTCGAAGCGGCTTGCGCGACCGAGAACCGCCGGGGACTGTCCCCTTTTGTGGAGCGGGCACCATCGCCAGACGGTCGGGAACAAAAGGGGACTGTCCCCCTCTCCGCGGGCGGTTCTCGGAAAGTCCGCGAGCCGCTGCCGCGGCTGCCGGTCGTTTCCGCTCGGGCCGATCACAAGCAGGGCTGTTGCAGCGCCAGCGACGCCGCCGACGCCCGCCGCGTAGCCGATTTGCTCGATATTCCGTTCTACGCTTTGAATCTGTCCGCTGAATTCGGCCGGATCATCGACTATTTCGTCGCCGAATACCGTTCGGCCCGCACGCCGAATCCCTGCGTCGTCTGCAACAATTGGTTGAAGTTCGGCAAGCTGTTCGAGTATGCCGACAGTGTCGGAGCGGAGTTCGTGGCGACGGGGCATTATGCTCGCGTGGATGCTACGGCCGATGGCGTCGATTCGCCGGCCCTGCGACGCGGATTGGATGCGTCGAAAGATCAGTCGTATGTGCTCTTCGGCGTCGCTCGGCGGTTTCTGCCGCGGATGATGTTCCCAATCGGCAGCTACCGGAAGGAAGAGATTCGCCGGATTGCCAACGAGTTGGATCTGCGCGTCGCGGACAAGAAGGATAGCCAGGAGATCTGCTTCGTTTCGAGCGGCGATCATGCGGATTTCGTCCGCCGCCGCGCGGGAGACGAAGACACTTCGGGCGAGATTGTCACCACCGACGGCTCGGTCGTCGGCCGGCACGAGGGGATCGAAGGCTTCACGATCGGCCAGCGCAAGGGCCTGGGCGTGGCATTCGGCGAGCCGAGATATGTCGTGCGGATAGAGGCGGCGAGCCATCGGGTGGTTGTCGGCACGCGCGGCGAACTGGCGCGAGCCGCGTTTACCGCCGAGCGCGCGAACTGGTTCATCGACGAGCCGGCCGCGCCGCTGCGATGCTTAGCGCAGATTCGCTACAACAGCCGTGCGACGCCCGCCACGGTCGAGCCGCTTGGCGACGGTCGAATCCATTTGACGCTCGATGCGCCGCAGCATGGCGTCGCCCCCGGCCAGGCGGTCGTTTGTTACGACGGCGACCGCGTGCTGGGAGGAGGATGGATTGAGTGAAGGAAAGCCCGACCAACTGCGGCCCGCGCCACGCGTAGGGTGCGTCAAGTCCGCGCAGACGCACCGGGCCGATCTGGCACATGGCCTGCGCAGCGAAGCACGGTGCGTCTGCGCTTCGCTGGACACACCCAACGCACTCGTTTCGCTTCAAACGGCGAAATTCCGGCGAATTCCGCTACGTGCGGCGGCTTTCCGGCGGCTGGGGGAGCGACTATGCTAGTATTGCCAGTTCATCCTTGGGCGTCGGCCCACTTAACCGTAGTTGTCGGTCTTTGGGGTATTGATCTATGTCAACCGCGCTGCCGTATCTTCTGGCTCAACATCTCCTGTTCGCCGACGACAATCTGGAAAAGCTCGGAAAGATCGAGCCGTGGATGTTGATCGTCGGCGCGCTGGCGATCCTGTTCGTGATCGTGGTGCTCGTGGTGGCGCTCAACTACGGCAAGATTTGGTTCCAGGCTTACATGTCGAACGCTCGGGTTTCGCTCCCGAACCTGATCGGCATGAGCCTTCGCAAGGTCGACTCGCGCGTGATCGTCCAGGCCAAGGTCATGGCGATGCAATCGGGGATCGCCAATCAGCCGAGCAACGAGATCACCAGCCGGCGGCTCGAGGCCCATTACCTGGCGGGGGGCGACGTGCCCAAGGTGCTCAAGGCGATCATCGCCGCGCACCGGGCCGATATCGATCTCGACTTCGATCGCGCCGCCGCCATCGACCTGGCCGGCCGCGACGTGCTCGACGCCGTGCAAACGAGCGTGAACCCGAAAGTCATCGATTGCCCCGATCCGGCCACCAGCCGCAAGACCACGCTCAGCGCGATCGCCAAGAACGGAGTCGAGCTGAAGGTGCGCGCCCGAGTCACCGTGCGGACGAACCTCCATCAATTGATCGGCGGGGCGACGGAGGAAACGATCATCGCCCGGGTCGGCGAGGGGATCATCACCTCGATCGGCTCGACCGACAGCCATCTCCTCGTGATGGAGAATCCCGATTCGATCTCGAAGGCCGTGCTGCAGCGCGGGCTGGATGCGCACACGGCGTTTGAAATCGTCTCGATCGACATTGCCGACATCGAGGTCGGCGAGAACATCGGCGCTCGCTTGCAAGCGGA
>DASZFO010000002.1 GCA_035939775.1 Pirellulales bacterium
CTTGGCCAGTTCCTTGACCTCGTTGGCCACCACGGCAAACCCCTTTCCCGCCTCGCCGGCCCGCGCGGCCTCGATGGTCGCGTTCAAGGCCAAGAGGTTGGTTTGCTCGGCGATCGAGGTGATCACCTTGATCACCTTGCCGATCTCCGCGCTGCTTTCGCCCAGCTTGGCGATCGTGGCGTTGGTCGCGTCGGCGACGGTCACGGCTTGGGTGGCAACTTTGGCGGCATCCGAGGCGTTTTTGGCGATTTCGTTGATGCTGGCGCTCATCTCCTCGATTCCGGCGGCGACGGTCTGCACGTTCTTACTGACCTCTTCGGACGCGGCCGAGGCGATATTGGCCTGTCCGGAGGTCTCGTCGGCATTGCCGCTCATCTGAGTGCTCACGGTGGACAGTTCCTCGGATGAGCTGGCCAGAGTGAGCGCATTTTTTGCGATCGCGCTGACGCTCACGCGCAGATCGGCGAGGAAACTCGACAAGCCCCTGCCCATCTGCCCAATGGCGTCGCTGCCGCTGACAGTGATTTCACGAGTGAGATCGCCGCCAGCCGCGGCGTTGACCACTTCGAGCATGCTGGCGACCTTGGCCTTCAGTTCCGACTCGCTCTGGACGCGTTCGATCGTGTTCGAGACGAGCAGTCCCACGCCGCGCAATGCATTGAGGCGCTCCTTGGAGAGCTGGACGATCTCGAGCGCGAAAAAGTCCATTGTCCCGACGACTCTGTCGCGGACGATGATCGGGAAGCAGACAGCCGACTTGACGCCGGCCTGCCGCGCAGCGGGACCTCGCGGAAAATTCGCGATTTCGCGGACATCGGGCACGAATATCAGTTCTCGCTGCTGCCAGACTCGCCCCGGCAGCCCGATCCCTTCTGGAAAGCGAGCGGCAACCGTGGCCCGTTGAAATTCATCGTTCACATGCCCGGAATCGACTGCGAACTTCAGGCTTAGGTCTTTTGGATCCAAGCTCCAATAAGTCGAATAGACCCAACCGAAGGCATCCCGTACCGAGTCAATCGCCGCCCTCGCGGCTTCGGAAACCGTGGCCGCTCGGCCAAGCGCTTCGACCACTTGCAATACGGCGCGAACATTCTCATCGGCTTCGGCCGCGGCTTTGACGGCTTGTGCGAGCGCGCCGGTCGCGCGATTGACTTTGCTGGGTCGTTTCGGCTTAGCGGTAATCATGGCGAGATTCGTTTTGAAACGAATGTGATTTTTCCTGTTCTCCGACACCAAGGTCGTGGCGAATGGATCAATTCCGTTCCGCCGTTCGCTGCTTTTCCGTTGAGCACTGCATCGCCGCTTCGGTGTCGAGTACAAGGAGCAACTGGCCATTGAGCTTATACACGCCGCGAATCAATTCCCGGCCGATTCCTTTGAGCGTTTCTGGAGGCTGTTCGAAACGATCTTCCTCGACTTCCTGCACATCGCCGATTTCATCGACCAGCAGGCTCACCGCGCCGTCGTCGCCCCGGACCACCACGTTCATCGGCAACCGCTCGCCGAGGCGGTCGCAGAGGCCCAGCCGGCGGCGCAGGTCGATGGCCGTAACAATCTGCCCGCGGAGATTGATCATCCCGCTGACCTCGGGCGGCGCAAGCGGCACACGCGTCATCTGCTGGTAGCGAATTACTTCCTGGACCTTCTGCACCTCGACGCCGAAAAACAGGTCGTCGAGGAAAAAGGTGCAATACTGTCGCGTGTCAGCCATGAACATCTCCCGCTAGACCGCGGCCAATTCTTCGAAAAACGACGGATCTGCGCGGCGGATAATGGCCGCCGGGTCGATCAGATCGGTAACGAACTGCTGAATCACGACCGAACCAAGAATGCCTTCGGTGCGCGCGCTGCGCTGAATTTCGATCGACGCTTCGACCGTGTCGAGAATCCGATCGACAACGAGTCCGGCGCTGCGGCCATTCTGGCTGTAGACAACCACTTGCAGCGGCTTGCCTGCGGGCGCCCCAGAGCGGATTCCGAGAACGTCGGCCACGCGCACGAGCGACAACACTTGAGAGCGATATTGGACGACTTCGTGATTATCCGATACTTCAACCTTGGCAGGATCGATCTCTTCCAGCCGTGCGACCATCGAGATGGGCAACGCCAGGCGGCGATTCTCGCCCAGGCCGATCACGAGGAGCGTCTGCACGTTGGATTTCTGCTCTTGCGTCTTTCCGGTCCGTTCGCCGAGGCCCCGATCGTGGATCTCGGACACGACCGACGCGTGTTGGGCAATTCCCATCACGTCGAGGATCAGCGCCACCGCACCGTCGCCCATGATCGTAGCCCCGGCAAAGACCGGGACTTCTTTGAGTTGCTTGCCGAGCGGCTTGACGACAATTTCCTCGGTGTCGTTGATGCGATCAACCACGAGCCCAAACTGCCGCCCGTCGGCTTGCAACACGACGATGTTGACCGCGTCCGCTTGTCCAGCCGATTCCGCCGGTTGCGAACGGGGATCGAGCTGGCGATTGAGATAGACGAGCGGCAACAATTGGCCGCGGAGCCGATAGACTGGCGCATCGTGCATCTTTTCGATGCTTTTGCGGGCCTGCTCTCTCTCCAGTCGAACCAATTCAAGCAGGCTGACTTGGGGTATGGCGTACCGCTGGCCGCCGCTGGTGACCAGCAAGGCCGGAATGATCGCCAGCGTCAACGGAATCTTGATCTTCACCGTAGTGCCGCGGCCGAGCAGGCTTTGCAGATCGACCGTGCCGCCGATCTTTTCGATATTGGTTTTTACCACGTCCATGCCGACGCCGCGGCCGGAAACGTTCGTCACCTTTTCCGCCGTCGAAAATCCGGGGCGGAAGATAAGCATTCCGACTTCCCGGTCGCTCATTCGCGCCGCCAGCTCGGCGGTAATCAACGCGCGATCGACGGCCTTTTGCTTGATGCGGTCGAGATTCAGGCCGGCGCCGTCGTCGGTGATCTCGATATTGACCTGCCCACCTTCGTGAAATGCCCGCAAGAGCAAGCAACCCTCCGCCGCCTTGCCTTGAGCGGCGCGGAGTTCGGGCCTTTCAATTCCGTGATCGACCGAGTTGCGAACGAGATGCGTGAGCGGATCTTTGATTGCCTCAATGATGGTCTTATCCAGTTCGGTCTCTTTTCCTTCCATCTCGATCCGGACCTGCTTGCCGCACTGCAAGGCCAGATCGCGGACGACGCGCGGAAACTTGTTCCAGACGTTGTCGATCGGCTGCATGCGGGTCTTCATCACCCCTTCCTGCAACTCGGTGGTGATCAGGTTGAGCCGCTGCGAGGTGCTCAGAAAGGCCGGATCGTTCAACGTGCCCGTGAATTGCAGAATCTGATTGCGAGCCAAAACCAATTCGCCGACCTGGTTCATCAATTTGTCGAGCAGGCCGACGTCGACGCGGATGCTCCCGTCGGCCAGTCCACCGGTACGTGCTTCCGGCTGGGCTTTCGACGAACTTGCAGGCTGATCCGAGGGCGCTTTGGCTTGCACTGCGACGCCCAGCGCGGCAGCGGCATGCGAATCGCCGGCCGGATGGCAATCGAGCGATTCGCTGAAACTCGCAGTGCCGGCGGTCGGCGGCTCGGCAATGACCGGGACGATTGGCGCTTCAGGCGCGGCGGCTATCGGCCCCTTGTTTGCCTGACGCGGTTCGATCTTGATCGACGCGGAATCCGCTGGAGCCGGAATTCCTCCCGCTTCCTGCAACAGATTGAGTTGCTTCACGAGCGCCGCATAGTCGGCCTCGCCCTCGGCGCCGGCTGTCTCGATGTTGGCCAACATGTCGCGCACTGCGTCGATCAGCGACAGCAGTCCGCTTGTGATGTCGGGATTGATCGTCAGTTCGCCTTCGCGCAGGCGGCTGAGCAAGTTTTCCCCGACGTGAGTCACCGATTCGAGCTTGTCGAAGCCGAGGAAGCCGCAGGTTCCCTTAATCGTATGGATTGTGCGGAAAATGCTTCCGAGCGTGGCGCGCGACGACGGATCTTGTTCCAGCGAAACAAGATCGCGATCCAATTGGTCCAGGTTCTCGTAGCTCTCAACGAGAAAGTCCTTTACAATGTCGCTCAGCTCGGTCACTGGATCTCTCCTCGTCGAGTTCGGGCCCATCGTGAGGCCGCGACGCCGTCTGCTTCGATCGGGGTACAGAGGTGTATAGCTCGGCGAAGGGGAGCATCAAGGAATTTCGCGGAAAAAACCTGGATTGCGCCGAGGACTGTCGCGCGACATGAGCGAAACATGTCGGGCCGCGTCGAAGTTATCGGTTATTCCGTCATGCGGCCGACAAGCACCAGAACCGCACAAAAAAGATGGCCGATCCCATGATCCGCGGCTTTGCCTGCAGCGAGCGCATCGGTTATCCTGTCGGCATCTGTTCCTCGATGCGAGGAAGCAATGCCTTTTCAAACGACGCAACGGTTCCGCGCGGCGCGGATCGCCATGGACAAGAAAGCCAAGAAGCGGATCGATCTGTTGCAGCAGAAGCTGCAAAAGCTGCGGCAGCAGTTGGCCGGCGCCAAGAAGCAGCTCGACGAGCCGGAGGAAGTGAAGCGGCTCGAGGCGGAGATCGCCGCCGCCGAGAGCGAGCTGAAATCGCTTAAGGAGTAGAAGTTAAGTACGAAGTACAAAGTATGAAGTACGAAAGAACCTGCGTCCTGCGGACGCTCCGGTTACGTCGGGCTTTGAATCTTGAACCCTCTTTTTCGTACTTTGTACTTCGCACTTCGTAATTACTTGGCGTCCGGTCGCTCCAGCGCGCCATTGTGATAGACGCCGATCTCGGCGTGGCCGCTGCCGCTCCAGTCGCCGACGACCGGCGTATCGCCCGCGGCGCCCAACTGGCGGACCTCGTTTTTCGCGTCCTGCTCGAAGTTGTGGTTCGTGTCGAGAATCCACTTCCCGTTGCGGAACACGCCGATCGAATCGCGGCCTGAGCCGTCCCAATCGCCGACGACGGGGATATCGCCCTTCTCGCCGAAATGGGCCATGAGGTCTTCCGGTCCCCAATGGCCGTCGCCGTTGAGATCGAGCATCCAGACGCCGTCGTGGAAGATGCCGATCGTCTTCACGCCGCTGCCGGTCCAGTCGCCGACCACGGGAATGTCTCCCTGATGGCCAAATTGGAAGACGTGGTCGATCACGTCGGCCCGCAGTTTGCCGCGCGACGTGAGCTTCATCGTCCGCTCGCCGGTGGATTCCTCGGGCCGCGGCGGATGATTCTTTTTCAGGCCGCTCGGCGGGTTGTGCGGTTTTGGCAAGCCCGGCTCGCGAGCGATCGCTTTCGGATCGCCGTTCCAGGCGGGGCCGTAAACGCCGATATCATCCTTGCCGTCGCCGTCCCAATCGCCGACGACCGGCTTGTCGCCTGGGCCGCCGAGCTTGCAATACATATCGCCTTCATCCCAGACGCCGTCGCCGTTCATATCGATGAACCACTCGCCGTCGATGAATACGCCCATCCGTGTCTTGCCGTCGCCCATAAAATCGCCCGAGATCGGGATCGCACCCGGAGTGCCGAACACGTAGCGCAGCTTCGGATCCCCCTGGCCGTCGTTCACCGTCCATTGCGAGCGGCTGAGATCGATTCCCATCCAGGAGTTCACGTTGAACCCGGCGGGCGTGAACTGCACGGCGCCGGCGTCATCCGATTCGCGGGGCTGGCCGCCATCGATGACGCTCAAATGCCATGAGTATTCCGTATCGCTCGCCCCGCCGACGGCGAAATGCTCGAAGACCGGCTGCGGCATCGGTGGCACGAAAGTGATCGGCGACCCGAGCGGCACGAAGGCCACCTGCGCCGCCGGCGGATTCTCGATCGGCGGGAATTGCGGCGGGATCGGAGGGATCGGCGGCGGAATCGGCTGCGGCGGCTCCGACTGCGTGACCACCACGCTGAAGTTGTTGTCCGCCGAGTTCGCCCCGATTGCCAGCGGAATCTGCACGATGGCCGTCGAACTGGCCGGGATCGCAAGCTGCTGGATGATCGACGGGCTGATGCTCACGCCGGCGTTGAGCGGCACTCCGCCCGATGTTCCCGCCGTAATCAAGCCGGCAATCAGATTCGGCTGCGCATCCTGCGGCAGTTGCTCGAGCACCGTGTACGTGCCGGCCTTCAGGTCCGTGAACTGGTAGAAGCCGTTGGCATCCGTGACGGTGCTGATCGGCTGGAGGTTATTGTCGAGAATCACCTGACCGTCGCCATCGCCCAGATAGAGCGTCACTCCGGCCAGCCGCTTGTCGCTCGGCTGGAAGATGCCCGAGCGATAGAGCGATACTTGCGAGGGGCTGAGCGTGGCGCCTTGCGGAAGCGCGATCGGCGGGCCGTCTTGGAAGACGAAGCCGCTGATCGTGCCCGGCGGCTCGACGCAGAAGTTGTAGTTGATCCCCGCGATGCCCGAGTTCAGCACAATCTGCGACGTGGTATCGAGACCGACAGTGACGCCACCGACGGAGCCAACGTCGGCATCTTCAGAAAAATAGTTCGCCGGTTGCTCCGCGCGAATACCGTAGGTTCCGGGCATCAAGTCGGTGAACGAATACTGCCCGCCGGCGTTGGTGACCGTGGTCGAAAGCACGTTGCCATCGCCGTCGAGCAAATCGATCGTCACACCCGCGAGCGTTGGCAGGTCGATCGCCGTGTCGCAGTTTCCCGTCGTATCAATTTGCACTTTGCCGCTGATGCTCACCGGCGCGAGATTGCAGAAGTTATAATGAATCGCGGCCGCGCCGGAGCCTGGATCGATCTGAGTGGTCGTATCTTTTCCGACGACCGTACCGCCGATCGAGCCGACATCAGCATCGTTCTCGAACAGGCCCTGTGGCTGCACTTCGTGGACCGTGTACTGCACCCAAGGAGTCAGCCCGCTGAATTGATAGTTGCCGTTTTCGTCGGTCGTCGTGGTCTTGAGGACGTTCCCTTCGGCGTCAAGCAATTGGATCGTCACACCCGCCACCGGCTGCGGATTCGGATCGGCTTCGCAATCCGGCGTGGCGGTGATGATCACGCAGCCGCTGATGCTCGCCGGGAGCCAATCGCAGAAATCGTAGTGCAGCCCGGCCACGCCGGACCCGAGCAGCACGCCGGTAGTTGTGTCGCTGCCGACCACCGTGCCGCCGGCGGTCCCGACGTCGGCATCGTTCTCAAAAATGCCGGTGGGTTGAACCTCGTGGACGCCGTACTTCAATCCAGGTGTCAAGTTCGTGAATTGGTAGTTGCCTTGCAAATCGGTCGTGGTGGTCGCGAGCACGTGGCCGTCGGCATCGAGCAACTGGATCGTCACTCCCGCGACGGGCTGCGGATTTGGATCCTCTTCGCAATTCTGCGTGGTCGTGGTCACCACGTGGCCACTAATGCTCGCGGGGAGCACGTCACAGAATCCGTAGCCGCTCGCGTCCACACCGTCGCCAAGGGCTACTTGTGTGATCGCGAAGTTGACAATTGTGCCGCCGGAGCTGCCGATGTCTTCGTCGTCGTGCATGTAGCCGGTCGGCAAGATTTCGCTCACGCCGTAGGTGACGCCCGGCATGAGATTGTTGAACTGGTAGTTCCCGTTCGCGTCGGTCGTCGTGGTCTTGAGTATGTTGCCATCGGCGTCGAGCAACTGCACGGTCACTCCGGAAAGTGGCTGATTGGCGAGGCAATCGCTGACATTTCCCGCGATGCTTGCCGGGCGAACGTCGCAGAAATCGTAGCCCGCTGCGTTCGTCCCGTCGCCGAGCGCGATTTGGATGATCGAGGCGTCCGCCGCGATCGTGCCGCCAGAGTTGCCGATAGCTTCGTCCTCGTGAATAAAGCCGGTCGGCAGGATTTCGCTCACGCCGTAGGTCGCGCCCGGCAGGAGGCCGCCGAATTGGTAATTGCCTTGCTGGTCGGTCGTGGTCGTCTTGAGCACATTGCCGCTGGAGTCGAGCAACTGCACGATCACGCCCGAAAGCGGCTGGTTCGTAAGGCAGTCGGCGACATTGCCGCTCAGGCTGGCGGGGAGCCGCTTGCCGAAGTCGTATTCCGTGCCCGATTGGCCGCCGAGCAGCGTGATGCCGTTGATCTGATCGCCGACCAACGCGACCGTGCCGCCGAGCGAGCCGGGCGTCACCTTGCCATCCAGGTATCCGGGGGGCTGAGTCGTCTCGCTGACGGTGTATTGGCCGGGGGCTAGGCCCGTGACAGTATATGAGCCGTCGGAGGCGGTGGTGGTAGTGATCGGAGTCGTGCTGCCATCGAGCGCCGAGATCGGGGTGACGACGATCGTCACGCCGCCGATGCCCTGCTCGCCCGATTCCCGGATGCCATCGTTGTTTGCGTCGTGATAGACGTAGCCGCTGATATTGACGGCCTGCGCGAGAGCGAAATCGTTCTGGATGCTGTCTTCGCCGCCGAGCAGATCAACCTGGCTGACAATCAGCCGACTGACGACAGTGCCATCGGTCGTGCCATTGACCGAGCCGGCGGTCGCGCCGACGGCGAAATACCCCGGCGGCTGAGTCTCGACGACCTGATACGTGCCGGGCAACAACCATTGGTACAGATAGTTGCCATTGGCGTCGGTCGTTGTGGTCTTGCCAGTCGAAACGTATTGCGATCCGTCGAATTGATAGAGCGTGAGCGTGACTCCCGCGAGTCCCGGTTCGCCCGCATCTTGATGGTTGTTCAGATTCGGATCGCTGAAGACCGTTCCGCCAATCGAAATTGGCAGCGGGGTTTGTGTCACCAGCACATTGGCGCCCGTCGTCTGGTTCGACTGATCGGTGCTGCTCGGCGGCATGTAGTTTTGCGGCGGCAGGTCGAGCGTCGAGCCAGACGTGACGTTGTTCTGCTGAAAAAGCGTGTCGTAGCCGGCCACGTAGGCCGTGTTGACCGAGAGGTTCTCGTAGTGCGGGGCGGTGAAAGTGCCGGTGAGATGAGCGCTCTGGAAATCGTTTCCCTTGGCGAGCGGAGCGGTCGAGACGGCGTGGGTGTTGGGATCGATGGCAACGACCTGCTCGGCATTGTCGCTGAGCACGAGTTTATCGCCGGCGACGAAACCGCTGAGCGTCAGCACGATTTGCGTTCCGCCGTTGGTCGCCGTCTCGTTGACGACCTGGAAACCGTTGCTGGAGACGATCGTGAGCGGCGATTGCCCGGATTGACCTTGGCTCCCCGGAGTGTCCCAAACGATGTCGCCCACGGCCAGCCCGAGCTGATTCTTGCTGCCGTCGATCACCAGTTGGGTCAATTGCGTTCCGGCGGCGCCTCCTTGGAATGAAACTTGGATCGTGTTCGGCGTAGTGTTTGTGCCGGGGGCTGGATCGAAGAAGACGCTGCCGAAGTGAATCTGCGGCGGGGCGGCCGTGAGCAATTGCCGCGGCTCCATCTGCTCGAAGCGGCAGACGCGAAGATGCTCTCCCGCGGCCCGTCCGGGTTTGCGGCCGGCCGATTTGAAAATCCGACGCCAAATGGCTGCTGTGTTAAACAGACTCACGAACAGGCCCTCCCTGACCGTTTTGGTGTCACCATGGCACGCAGAGCGTGCCCTACCGGTTCACTCGCCGCCCGTCAATTTCTACAGCGTCGTGTCGCCCTTGCGCCGAGCGCTGTCTTCGCCGGTCCGCTGGAGATTCCACAAGCGGATCGTCGTGTCGAAGCTCCCTGAGACAAGCACGTGGTGCTGCACGTCCGCGACCAGGCTCGACACCGTGCCGGTGTGCCCGACGAAGCGCTCGATTTCCTTCTGCGTGCCAAGGTCCCAAAGACGGATTGCGTTGTCGCTGCCGCCGCTGGCGAGCATCTTCGGGCCGCAAAATGTCAGCGAACGGATCTTCGCCCCGCGGCTTTGCATCGAGAAAACATCCTGGCCGCTGCGGGCGTCCCAGAGCCGGATGATCTGGTCTTCGCCGGCCGAAACCAATTGGCTGCCATCGGCCGAGAAGGCCAGGATTCGAATTCGCATCCGATGTGCCGGCCACTCCTTCGCGACGCGGCCATCGGCCATGTTCCAGATGCGAATCTGGCCGTTCCCGCCGCCGGCCGCCAGCAGCGATCCGTCGGGCGAGAAGGCCACGCTCCGCATATCGTGGCAGGGGCATTCGAGCGTCTTGAGCACTTCGCCCGTCGCGATGCTATAGATCTGCAACTTGTCTTCGAATCCGGCGGCGGCGATCGACTTGCCGTCGGGGCTGAAGCCGACGGTGTAAATCGCCAGCTCGTGCTCCTTGAGCGTTCGCATCAGCCGCCCGCTCGCCACATCCCAAAGCCGCACACAGCGGTCGTCCCCCGCCGAGGCCAAAATGGCGCCGTCTGGGCTGAAGGCCACTGAGCGAATCCAATCCGTGTGACCCCGCATTACGTGCAACAGCTTCATCCCTTCGATCGACCAAATGCGCAGCACATGGTCGTCTCCTCCCGCGGCCAGCAGATTGCCGTCCGGGCTGAGGCCGACGGTGCTGATCACCGGTGCTCGGCTCGTCGGCTGATCGGGCGACACCGGAACGACTTGCGTTGCCTTTTGCGTCGGCGGCGAAGCCGCGACGGTCGTGGGCGAAGCCATCGGGCAGGCGAGAATCGTCGAAAGACCGAGCAGCAACCGGCGAAGGCTGTCCACGTTGATCACCATCCCTGGTTTCAAATTTCGTAGCTGAATTCGCCAGAATTCAGTGGCGGCGTCGGCACGGGCCGCGCACGGAATCTGGCGAACTCCGCTACTCGTCCCGTTCGGCGATTGATCGCGGCGAGAGCGCGCACGGCGGCGCAGCAGCTCTGCCGTTTATATCGGTCGAAAGCCCACGACTGCCGTAGCCGAACCGCGAAGCGGCGTAGAGCTGTGCCGATCGGGTAAAGAATAGCGGCTAGGCAAGTCTCATTATCTGCCGCCCGTCAGTTGCCAATCTCCCGGCGGCGGAAAACGCTCAGCGGGCGGCCGACCAGCAGTGAGTCACGAAGCACTTCGCCGCCAGTCCACGGACGGCTGTCGCGCGAAATGGGGCTGTTGTCGCCCAGCACGAAATACTCGTCCGGCCCTAAATGGCAAATGGTCGAATTGGCCGACCGAATCGGCCGCGTATAATAAACGTCGCGCCAGATTTGGAGCCGCGAGATTAGTATCTCGAGGCCGGATGCGCCGATCGAGAACGGTTGTGAAGATGCATGCAGGTCACTGCTCGGGGGAACATAGGGATAGATTAGCTCGGTCCGTCCGCCAATCGCCAGAACGACTTGCTGATCGATGAGCGACAACACCACTTCCGTCGGCCAATCCAGCAATCCGGCGACCGCTTGAATCGATTGCACTTCGCGGCCATTTCGTGCCAGTGCGATCGCTCCCGTCGCTGGTAGGATCGAGACTTGAAATTCCTCGCGGCCGTCGCGGGCCTTGAGCTGCAGCGTGCCCTTGCCGCTCGCTGAAAGTTGGCAGACGAGCATTAAATCGGTTACATCGTTCAACTGCCGCGACGTTGTCTGATTGTAGCCATCCTCATCGCGGATTGGCGCTTCTCCAATCGTCAGCGGCCCGCCCGCCGTGCGGCGCCAGTGGACGTAATTGAGCCAATTGATCGACGGCGATCGCAACTTGCATTGCCAACCGCCATCGACGATCTGCCAGCCGCTATCGGGCTGAGCCGACCAGCGGTTCGGCAGATCGCTCGCGGCGCTGGACCAGGCCGTATCGTGAACCAGGATCGCCATCTCGCGCTGACGATCGAGCGGCTTGCGGGCGATCGAACCATCCACATACACATCGCCGTCGCGAATCTCGATCGCTTCTCCAGGCAGCCCCACGATTCGTTTGATGCAATAGTCGCTCGCGCGCTCGGGACAGCGAAAGAGAGCCACTTCCCAGCGCCGCGGCGCACGCCAAGCGAATGTGCTGCGGTCGATGAGCAGTCGGTCGCCGGCGATGATGTCGGGGGCCAATTCGATGCCGCCGCGCCCGCAATTCGGGCACGTGGCGGACGCGTTGTCTCGTGACCCCACGGCGTCGCAAGCAAATTCCATCCCGCAATCGGGACAGCGGGTGACGCGATGCGGTCCCAAGTACGTCGTGGCCATTGAGCCGCTCGAGACGACGATCGGCGCCGGCCATCCCTCGAGGAAGAATTCTTTCGCCATGATCCCGGCGATCGAAAGCAAGACGCTGGCCTCAATGATCCAACGCATCGGCCCGCGCGAGCGACGGCGACGGAGGACGATTTCGCGTGGACACATGGAGGGGAAATGACGAATTCCGAATGACGAATAACGAAAGAATGACGAAGCTCAAATGACGAAGCTCGAATGACGAATCCAGTGTGGCGTCGCGATCCGCGCCGCGCTCCGACCACCCGTTTAGCCGCGACCCGCAGCGAAGCGCAGGGGAGCGCGCAAGCGCACGGCCAGCCAGCCCCTTATTCTAATCCGCCGGCGCGTCACTCCGGCAGTTCCTCCGTGCTCGGTTCTGGGAGCCAGAAGCTGGCGATCAGGCCGATGGCATAGACCAAGAGCGCCACGGTCCCCGCCGCGTAGGCCAGACGAGTGGGGCCGCTGAGCTTTGGGACGGCCGTTGCCAACAACAATGCCAACGACGCCGTCACTTGCTGCGCGCCAGTTCCGAGCATGCGGCCGCCGACGTTGGCGGCGAAGCTCTCCCCGGTGCCGCGAAGGTAGGTGGGGTAAACTCGGGGCAGATAATTGCCCCAAAAACTGAATTGCGCGATGGTGAAGAAACCGGCCAGCCCGATTCCCCATTTGAGCACGTCAAGACTCTGCTCGCCCAGGTTTCCGGTCCCCGCAATAAAGAAGACCGCCGGAATAACGATCAGCCCCGGAATCTGAAAAACTCGCAACAAAGTGACACGCCGGGCGATCAAAAGCGCTAGCCAGGCGAGCGAGAATCGGCCGATCAGCCCCCCTAGCTCCTGATAGAGTTGAACATTGCCGACGATCTGCTGGCGTTCTTTCGTCAGCTTGAGAATCTGAGCTTTGAGCGGCTTGAACTCTGCGCTCGCTGGATCGAGTTTCTGCAATTGCGCTTGCAACTTTGGAACGACAGCCATGCTCGGCACAAGTCCCGGCACGATCTGCGGAACGAGTTGCAAAGCACCAAACGCCGCGCCGAACGCGCAGGCGAAGAGCACCGTCGAGACAATGGTCGTTCGGCGAAAGGTCCCTTGAAAGAGTTCGCCGAGCCGCGGCCGTTTCAATCGTCCTGCGGCCTTCTTCTCCCGCCAGGCCGGAGATTCCGGCAAGAACGGGCGGATCAGAATCAGCGGCACGGCCGGAATCAAGCCCGAAAGCAGCCCATAACGCCACGCCGCCTGACTGCCGTGGATCGCCGCCCAGTCAGGCAGATTTCCGGCGATCGCGACCGATCCTTTCCACGCCGCCGTGGCGAGCAATCCGCCGCACGAGCCGAAGGCCTGCGTGAACCCCAGAACCGCCTCACGTCGCCTTGGGTCGGGAAACAGCTCTGCCAGCCACGCCACCGCGGCGACAAACTCGACGCATACGCCAATAAATGTCGTGCAGCGGAATACGAGCAGCATCATCGGCGAAGTGGCAAGCGCCGACGCGGCGGACGAGAACGCATAGATGAGAATGCTCCAGGTGAGCACGCGCCGCCGTCCGAGCCGGTCGGTGAGATAGCCGCCGAGAAGCCCGAAGACGCCGCCGCAGACCGCGCTGGCCCAGGTGATCCGGCTCGTCCAGGCAACGATCGCGTTGTAGCCGTCTGTCGTCGCCGGATCGACGTGCAACAATTCCGCCAGCGCCGGCGGTCCGACCAGCGGCATGATCAACAGCACATACGTGTCAAACGCAAATCCAATCGCGGCGATGATGCAAATCAACCATTGAACGGGCGTGAGTCGAGCCGATGCCGGCGAAGGGAGCGAATTCATGGATCAATCCGGAGGGAGAAATTGGGGCGGGCGGCGTGAGTCAGCAATATGGCCGGCATTGTAGTCCAACCGCACAACGAGGTGTAGGGTGCGTCAAGGCTCGTCCGCAGACGCACCGGGGAGCGCGGCGAGTGGGTGCCCACGTCGAGTTTCGGTGCGTCAGCGCTTCGCTTGACACACCCTACGACTGCCGCGGCACACGGAGTGTGCCTACTACGTTAGCGCTCGCGAGAATCGCCGCCCGCTTGGCGACCACGTGCAGCCGCGCTGGCGCCGGTTGATTTGCCCACGGCCGCTTGCGCCAGCGCCGTCTCGGCGGCCCGATTGTCGGCCGCATGAACCGCCAGGTCGGCGAATTGCTGCCGGACTTGCGGTTCCACGTGTCCGAGTCGTTGGGCCAACCGGGAGACGCCGTTGGGGTTCGTCTCGGCCGTGTGCGCGAGCGTGCCGACGAAGGACGAGGTCTCGCTGAAATTGTGGTCCGCCGTTTTACCCAAGAGGGGTTGCAGAGTCTTAGCGACGATCTCGGCGCCGAGATTCTCGATCCGCAAGAAGGCATCGAGCCGGTTTGTCACAAAAGCTCGCCCGCCGGAGTCGTGAGCGCTGACCGTCTTCAGCACCATCACGCACTGCCCACGGAGCTTCGTTGGAAACATCGGCCCGTCGTACATCCCCTCGGAATAGATCACGTGTAGGTCGGAGCTGCGAAAAGCGAATTCGACGTTCCCCGTGGTCCCCTGGCCGTCGGAGGCCCGATACCGATCGGGACCATTTCGATCGAGCGTCATGTTGGTGATTCCCATCACTCGCCAAATATCGACAACTACTTCCGGATTGCGAACCAAAAACACGAACAGGTCCGGATCGCAATCGACCGATTGTGTGGGGAGCCGGCGAAAGATGCTGGCGTTATTGATCACGGTGGCGATTCGGCCGCGCATATCGCGACCGAGCTTGTCGAACGGGATCGACTGGATTGCCTCGTCGCGCGCGGCCCAACTGGTCGTCGCGTTGCCGGCGTATGGATTCGCGGCGCGGCCGACGTTGCCGAGAAGAAGCAACCCCATGCAAGCGGCGCCGCGTAGCATCAACCGAATCAATCGCGGCGGCAAAACTTGCTCCGGCGCCGACAATCGGCAGCGCTCGCGGCGCGGTGGCCTCTCGGCGATGAAGCGCTGGAAATACATATCCCCCCGAAGCGAGCGAAAACAGGCGAAATCTGCCGGTCATAGGGATAATTCGGCCGCCCATGCCGAAGAACGACAGCCAAAATCGTTCGCGAATGGCCGCAATGTCCCCGCGCAGCTTGCCTCGCTTACCAGCGTTCGACCCATTCACTCCAACTGCCATTGCCGCAACTTAGCGGCTTAACGAGAATCCGCCACTTTTACATGTTCGCACTGCGACCTTGTCGCAAATCCGGAACGGCGCAGAGGCCGTTCCCTACAGTCGGCATCGCCGAAACGTAGTGAACGCCCTCCGCGGCGTTCCTGCACCGGGCACCATATCACCTTGTCACGATGTCTGATCGCCGCAATCCAACTCGCCGTCGACTGCTTGGCCGTGCGGCCGCGGTGATCGCCATATTGGCTATGGTCACCGCGGCCTGGTATCTGAACCGGCCCGAAATCCTCGCCGAGCGTTGGCAAGAACGGCTGGCCGAGTTGCCGGACGACCAGATCGAGCCGCAATTGCGACAGATCGCTGAACTCGGTGATGCGGGAGTACACGTGCTGACGGCCATGCTGGAATCTCCCCGCGAAGCAATCCGCGGCGCGGCGCGAGCGACACTCATCGAAGAAGTCGGCCGCTGGGAACTTTTGCCGGCGGAAGGAGCGATGGAGAAGCTCACAGTCTTGGCCCATTCGCTCGTCGAATCGTCGGCGCGTTTCGATTCGTCGAACCGAAGATTCGCGGCCGATATGGCGCTGCGGATGATTCAATGGCCGCTTCAAGCGGGCGACGACGCCCGGCGCAACGCACTCTTAGCGGATTGCGAAGCGGTGTTGGCACTTTGCGCTTCGCCGCGGCCCGCGCCATTCGCTGCCGCGCTCAAGCGCTTCGATCCGGAAGTCCATCTCGCTCGAGCCGACGAGTCCGAGCAGTCGTCCGCAACTTCGACGAGCGATCCCAATGTCGATCTCGACGCAGTGGAGTCGCTGCCGACGATCGCGCGGCTGCCGGGCGGCGGTCTGCCGGTTGAGCTGGCCAGCCTGCCGCCGCCAATTCCAATCGCCGCTTTGCCTGCTAAACCGCAAGCGGTTGAGCCGAATCGGCTGCCCGAACATATCGTCGCGCAGCCCTTGAACGATACGGCCGAGCCTCCCGCCTTGCTCGATCAAGCTCCTGCCGCCAACCAGCCGCGTCGTCTGCCGCTCAACGACACTGGGTCGGGCAGCACGCGCCGGTTGGATGCTCAAATCGACAAGCGGAAATCGGCCGAGTTGTTGCAAACCGGCGCGACGGGCGCGGCCGCTTGGCAGCGCCTCGAGCTGCACGAAGTGATGCAGGCGTTGCTCACCGCCGATCCGCGATTGCAATCGGCGGCGACGGCCGAATTGGAACATCGCGGCCTCACGGGCCCCCTCGCCGAGTTGGCGCATGGCGCGGCCGACCCCGACCCAATCGTCCGCCGGCAACTGGCCGAGTCGCTGCCGCAGTTGCCGGGCGTCGACGCCCGGCCGTGGCTCTTGGAACTCAGCTACGACGAGGACTCGAACGTGCGGGCCACGGCGGTCACGCTCATGGCCACCAGCGGCGATCTCGATCTGCTCAAGCGCGTCCAACAAGTTTCGCGCGACGACCCCGACGACCACACCCGCGCTCAAGCCGAGAAAGCGCTCTCAGCCACGAAACGCCGCTAGACATGGTCGGTAATGCGGGGGAAATTCCGTGGGGAACGCCCTCTGTGGCGTTCCGGATCTGCGCCGGTTCGCGGAACGCCGCGGAGGGCGTTCTACAGATTGAAAATGATTCTGTTTGTTGTAGCGCGGTCTCCCGACCGTGCTACCGCGGAGGTCGCCAGGTGTGCTTCGTCATTCCGCCGTCCACGGGTTCGGCCAATCTCCCCAGCGGTCGAGATAGAGGCGGAATCCATTCACTTCGCCGGCGCGCGATTCGAGCCAGCTTTTGGTGGCTTGGATCAACTCGTGCTCCTTCTCGAGCGACAATTCGCCGGCGAGCACGCGCGTGCGCAAGAATACGAAATACGTGTCGAGCACGTCGCAGCGGCAGTAATCGTTGATTTCGGCCAGCCGACCAGCGTTGAACAGGTCTTGCACCATGTGCCCTTGCACGTCCATCTTACCCGGCTTGCCGAGCAGGTTGGCGGCCAGATTCAGCCCGCCGATGAAACGCGACGAACCGAAATTCGTCAGCAGCTCCATGAGATCGAGATGTGCGGCCACGTTGTAGCGATTCCGCGGTTGATCGCTTGATTTGCCGCGGGCGAGAAACCAGCCGGGCAAGCTCACGCCGAAGCGAAACGCCGCCAGTTCGAGCATCGGCAGGTCGAAGCCCCGCCCGTTGAAGCTCACCAGCGTCGGCCGGTGGTATCGTTCCCATCCGCGCCAGAAATTCTCCGTGATCACGTGCGGCCGAAACGTCGGCTCGTCGAGCGCGACCAGATCGAGCAGCCGATAGTCGCCCGTCACTTTGGCCACCGCGATGGAGACTGGATATTGAAACGTATACGGAATGAAATCGCTGTCGCTCTTGGCCATCAGCTCATCGCGATAGCGTTGAATGGCGGCCAGCGGATCGAGCATCTCCCCCGGAAAGCGCAGCCGCGAGACAAGCGCTCCATCGGCAACGCTTTCCAGATCGAACACCAGATAGGCGACGGACTGCGGCGATGGCGCGGACATAGGATCGGAGGTCAGAGGTCGGATTGTTGGAGTTCAGGCTTCGGGCTGCGGATCGCAGGCTAAAGCCCGAACTCCAACACTTGGTCGGAGGTCGGAGATCGTGCGTTAACCGGTTCGCTGGCGAACCGGATCCCGTAGGTCAGGCTTCCAGCCCGACTTGATCCGCCGAGACATCTCAACTCGCCCGACAACCTACCAAAATCGGGCCAATCTGGCGAACATGCTGATGGCGAAGTTTGTCCCGTCTAAGACGCCGCCGCTCTCGGGGCCGGCGTTGACCCATTGCTGCGAAGAGGTAGAATGGCCGGTTCATCCTAGCTTCGGGGCGTAGCTCAGCCTGGCTAGAGCGCTACGTTCGGGACGTAGAGGTCGCAAGTTCGAATCTTGTCGCCCCGACCAAGGGGACGTTCTGCTGAAAAGTAGAATGTCCCCTTTTTTTCTCCAACTCGACCGGTTCTTGTTACCCCGGGTTCTCGACTATACCGGCGGGAATCAACACCAAGCCGCCCGCCTGCTGGGCATCGCCCGGCAAACTCTTCGGCAGAAGCTCCGCGACCTGGGCCTTCGGGTTTCACAGTCGGTTGAAGCTAACGATGAGCCGTAAGAACTCGGCTTCCAAGCCTTGCTCGGCGAACTGGTAAGATTTTTGGCCGGACCGGCTGAAACCTTGCCCATTCCAGCGGCAGGCACCGCCCTCTTGAACCAGACGACGCCGTCGTGGCTCGCGCGCTGTGCCCAAATCTTCCCGTAGCCGCGCACGGATCGATCTCCAGCGAGGCCGTGGTTGGCGACACGGTCCTTTCATGGCGAGAGCAGCGGCAAGACGACGCTGGTGTGATACGTGCGTGGTCGAAGTAGAGATGTGAGTGGTGGAGCTGTCGAGAGGGGCTTACTTTGCCGTAAAGCCGCCGTCCATCATCAGGATCGAGCCGGTGAAGAAACTAGCCAACTCGCTAGCCATGTACGTGAAGAAGCCCGCGATCTCATCCGCCGATGCGATCCGACCGATAGGATGGTTGCTGCGCAGTGTCTGCCAAAACGCTTCCGGATCGCCTGATTCCGCCGCCGATTGGTGAACGATCGGCGTGTCAACTGTGCCACAGCCGATGGCGTTGACGCGGATTCCATACCGGGCATATTCCATAGCCATCTGCCGGGTCAACATGTGCAAGGCCCCCTTCGACGGTCCATACGCCCCTTGCCCAGGGATGCCGACCTGCCCCGAGATCGAACCGGTATTGAGGATCACGCCGGATCGCTGCTGAATCATCACCGGAACGACATGCCTGGCGGCCCAATAGACCGCCTTGACATTGATATTCATCACACGATCCCATTCATCAGACGTGTGCTCATGCAGCGGCTTGACGAGTGAGACCCCGGCGTTATTGACGAGAATGTCGATACGACCGAATGACTCCATCATCACCCGCGTGAAACTCTGAGCGGTCTTTTCGAGGGACACGTCACCTTGGACGTACTTCAGCCGGGGATTGTCAGCCCCTTTGAACAAGGTGGCCGGTGGCGCGAACGCGATATCGACAGCGACGACACCGTCAATTCCGGCATCGAGGTATTTGTGGACAGTCGCGAGCCCAATTCCGGAAGCGGCTCCCGTCACGATCGCGGTCTTGCCGGCAAGTGTCACCTGCACGAACTACCCCTCTCGTCAGAAAACGCTTCGTAGCGGCCAGCCGAAATCTCGCCTGCTCATGGCTTCGAGAACAAGCTGTCGTCCAGTGGCTTCTCGTGCAACTTCATCTCCGAAATCCGAAGATCATAGACCTTCTTCCCTTCCCAAAAAACCTCCATTTTGAAAGGCTGCTTAGTTTCCCGAACGTTCCGATAGTCAGAATACTTGCACTCCTCATCAACCACCTTGCCGACCGCGACGTTATTGTATTTGCGTTCGTATTCTATGAGCAGATGGGTCTCTTTGTCGAAGTAGAGACTGACGGGATCATGCTTGTCCTGGACGACGAGAATGCCGACTGCTTTCCGGCCCGCAATCGAAGTCTCGGCAAGAGAGGATAGCCGAAATCCTTTGGCCTTCAACGGGACCAACATGGTGACCCAATTGAGATAGATTTCTTCCCGGCGAGATTCTAGTTGGTCCTTACTCAGTTTCTCGGTGGCCTGATCGCCGTCCTTCGTCCAGCCTTCCTTGCCGTTGATCGCCTCGACCTCGGTGACTTTGTTGTCCCCATCCAACGACACCGTCCGCTCTTTGTCATACCCTTGAATGAACCACTCGAACGACAATCGCGTCCTCTGGTTGTCTTCGTCATACGCCGTGCCCCTAACCTTGAAGTAGAGTCCGACGACTTTGCCGAGTGCAGCCTCGCCGCCCTGGACCTTGATCGCCTCATCGAGGATCGCCTTGGCGTCGTCCTGTTCGTCCGCCGTTGCAACGCTACCCAGCGAAACTGCCAGAACGACGGCACCGAAAAGTATTCTGCGCATGAAACGCCCTCCGATTGATTCGAGAAAGTCGCTTTGCGGGTAAGCCTCATGCTATGGGTGCGTCGCACTCAATTCAAGACGACCAAAGTATTTGGACATCGCCACGGCGAGTTATGGCGCCCAATTGGCTCCGTCAGCCTTGCTCCGGCGGCCGGCGGTCGGGGATAAAGCGGCCATGCAAACCGAGCCGCCCGAAGCTGAGCTGACGAAGCACGCCGCATCCGCTTGCTCCGCCGTCCCGTCAGGCCGGGACCAGCGATTGAGGTTGCCATTCGTGAACCACGCGTTCGAGCGCGTCCAAGACATCAACGTCGTAAGCGGATGTTCCACCGGAGCGAAGTTCGAGGATCGCCTCGGCGGGCGAGATGGTCTCGTCGGCATGGCCTGCGGTCAACGCTTCAAAGGCGCGAGCGACACTCAGAATCTTCGCGCCAAGCGGCACCTCGGTCGTCACCGGATCCTGCAATTCCGCCGGCAGCTTCGTGTCCTGATTCATTAGAATTGGAATCGCGCCGCGGAGCACAGCCCCGAGCGAATACACCAGATCGGTTCCATGAAAGCTGAAAGCGTGGGCCTTACCCTTGCCTTCAAGGCTGTGGACGGCCTTGCTGATCGCCTTAGTCGTGATTTCCACTTTGCTGAAGCCTTGCATCAAAGCCGCCACTCGGATGTCGTCGACGCGCTTCGAAGGCAATTTCATCTCCAGGGCGATCCGCTGACTGAGATCGACGACGCGGGCCGTAGAAGCGTTGAATTGCGGATTGCCTCCCTGCAAATACTTTGCGAATACCTCGACCACGCCGACATAGGCCTCGTGTAGTTCGACGGCTTG
Organism: Pirellulales bacterium; assembly: GCA_035939775.1. NCBI lineage: Bacteria > Pseudomonadati > Planctomycetota > Planctomycetia > Pirellulales > Pirellulales bacterium. The sequence continues at coordinate 20,993 of DASZFO010000002.1, forward strand.
AGCCGATCGCTCGTCGCTGAGCGTGCCGACCAATAGTGCGGTCAGGCACAAGATAGCTCCCCAAACGGTGACCGCCAATCCAATCGCCAACGGCGACGTGTAGCTGGAAAACTCGTTGAGCTGTAGTGCACAGACCAGCGACGTGGTCATCACGCAGAACACCGCCAGGATTCCGGCCGAGTAGCGGCCGAGGAAGAAGGCGCTGAGCACGACCGGCAGGAAGAACAGGTTCAGCGTCACCAGCTTGTAGCCCTCGACCTTGTAGACGAGACAGGCCAGACCAATGGCCAACAGGATTAGCGTCAGCTCCAGGATTCGTTGCTCGCGTTTAGATAGTTGAAACATGCTGATCCTCTTCTTCGGGAGTGTGGAATTGCTCCGCGCGCTGGCGGAACCGGTCCTCGATTTGTAAAAATACCTCGACCACGCGCGGATCAAACTGTGTGCCAGCCGCCTCGGCGATCGCGGCCACGCACTGCTCATGCGGGAGGGCTTCTTTGTACGCTCGTTTGCTGTTGAGAGCATCGTACACGTCGGCCACGGCCACGATTCTGGCCGACAGCGGTATCTGTTCTCCGGCTAAGCCCAGCGGGTATCCCTGGCCGTCCCACCACTCGTGATGCGCCGAGACGATTTCGCGGGCCATTTGCAGGAAATTCGTGGACCCCAAGCGGCGTTCGATTTCCCGTAAGCAGTCGGCGCCAATCTGGGTGTGAAGCTGCATCCGGGCGCGTTCTTCGAAAGTTAGCGTGCCTGGTTTGCGGAGAATCGAGTCCTCCACTCCCACTTTGCCGATGTCGTGAAGCGCCGAACTGATTCCGATCAACTGGACAAAGGCTGGCGTGACGCGGTCGCGGAATTCGGGCCGCTGGCGCAGACCGGCCGCCAACATCGACGAGAACTGGGCGATTCGCTCCAAATGGCGGCCCGTGTCGGGGTCGCGCGAGTCGGAAAGTTTGGCCAGTCCGAAAATCACCGTTTCTTGTGTCCGCACCAATGTCTGGGCCTGCTTGAGGGCCTCGACATCCGGGTGAGCACGGGTGATGGAATCTCCCCGCTCACGGTAGCTCATTAACATAAACAGGGTCACAGCCAGCAGACCGACCGTCCAAAGCAGGGTGATGCCGCTGGCAGCCCACAGTGTGCCTCTCAGCAAGGCGGGACTGACCTTTTCGTCACCGGCCAACCGCGTGAGCAACAAGTATCCGTCGTGCGAGGCAAGCCCTTGCGCAAACGCAACCTCTCGATCGCCGGTGGCATCTTTGAGGACGCCGCGAATCGGCTCGTCGAACCGGCCCCAATCAGCGCTGGCTTGAATCCACGTCAACGCATGGCCAAGACCATCCGGCGAGGAATGAGTCGCGGGCTTATCGGCCGCGATCAAAACCTGCCCCTGTTCATCCAGCAAGTACAGACGGTCGGTAGGATTCGCAGCCGCTCGCCAGCGAGCGAGCACTCGCTCCCAGCCGTGCCCGCCCTGTCGCAAGGACGATAAACTCTGCTGTTCAAGTTCCGCACCCAGCAACCCGACTTGACGCATAAGTCCGGCGCGGGCTTCGTCTGCTTGAGCTTGCGCTACACCCGACGAAACGTAAAGCTGATGGAACATCAAGCCGACTGCAACGCAGCCCGACTGGGCCAATAGAATCACGGTGAAAAGGCGGCGGTTGGTCACTTGCGCTGTCCTGCAAGACCGGATGGCAATGGCACAGAATTACCCACCGTGAATTCAACCGGTGCAGCAAGACCGTCGGGGAACAAGCTAAAACACCACAACCCAGGAAACGACTCGCATTCGGCTGGCGACTGGGCCCTGCCGAAGGGGACCAAACCAACTGGCCCTCTGAAAGTGTAGCTTGCGTCAACGCGGGTTGACGCAGCCCTTGGCCGAGCGGCGGCAGGCCGACAATTCGCGAGAAAAATCCACGGTCTGCCGACTGAAAGGCCGGGCCGACGCAGGTTTGCGCGCTCGGGTCCACGATCGGCAATCAATCCCGGAGTCGAGGTTTTTTTGCCGACCGCGCGGCAGGCGCAAGGCGGCAAACGCACGCTTTTGCCCAGGCGGTTGTCGGATAGGCACTTAGTCGTGCCGTCCTCAGTTCCCCCATTCCTTGCCGATCGCTTCCAATAAATCGTCGACCAGGAGGAGCCCGCCCGCATCATCCGTCGAGGAGTGCGGCTGCATCGTGGCCGGCTCCGAACCGAACCATTCCCAATCGTCCGCACCGAATGCCGTGGCGACGGCATCCGCATCAAGCATCTTGCGCGCGGCCGCGGCGTCTTTAATTTCGCTGGAACCCGTCTGACTCGCGACGGATGATGTCGCGCCGTTCGTATCGGCGGGGACAATTGAAAAAGAGTTGTCGCCGTCCGGAGTGCCAGGATTGAAACCGGCCACGATGGCGATGGCCGCTGATTTGAAGCTTCTGTCACGATGGAGTTCCACGCTGACGGAATCCACCGGGATTACGTTCGCCGTGGTCGAGACGATGCTGGCTGTTGCCGACGTCGAGGCCGTCGCAGAACCAACGACCGCCGGCAAAGTAACTGCGGACGTAGAATCGTTGGCCCCTGGCGAGACCGGACTCGCTACAAGTTGCGGCGCTAAGCGGCGGGATCGAGTCGCCGCTAGGCGTTCGATACGAGTCACTTCAGTGCTGGCATTGCCCGATCCGCTGACGCTCAGAGCCGAGACAGAGCTATTGCTCGAAGACGTCGCGGCCGATGAAATCAACGGATTGCCCGTTGAGTCCGACGGGGCGATTGTCACCGTGGCGAAGCTTGTCGAAGTGCCGCCGATCACCAAGGCGGTCTGATTGATGTGGTTTGCCGTGAGATCGCTTCCAGCGTCAATCGTTACGCTGCCCGTACCGTCGATTCCGCCGACGACTTGATTCACGCCCGAAACCACGACGCCGGCAGTCGCAGTGCTCGTGTTGGCGATATTGATGCCGGCGCTGCCGCCGGCCAAGTCGGAGATCGAGCCGGCGAGTTCGAGCGTCGCGGCGCCGTCTACCGTGACGCCGACGCCCGCCAACTGCGGCGCTGTCGAGTTGGTCAGTATCAATCGACCGTCGTGCACCGCAAATGGGCCGGATAAGCTATTCCTCCCGGCGATCGTCAGCGTACCGGCGCCGATTTTGGATACCGCGTTGAAATGGTCTACTCCGCTCTCCACGGGCGAGTGGACCGTCACGTTCTGTGTGGCGTCCATGAGAGCCACAACCGCCACGGTGGTCGCCGGAAGCGGACTCAAGAGATTGATCGATTGCGGGCCGGCGGGGATCGCGAACGTGATCGTATGGGTCGTGCCTGCCAAGGTGTTCGCGTACAAGATTGCCGCGCGCAACGAGCCGGGCCCGCTGTCGTTGGTGTTGATCACTGTGAGCGGATCGACGACGGTGAAGTCCCGGACATAGTCGGTGCCGGGCGTGCCGCTGCTGGCCCCGTCGAGTTGAACCCCCGAGACGCTGTGCAGACTTGGTCCGGGGATCATGA
>DASZFO010000003.1 GCA_035939775.1 Pirellulales bacterium
CTTGGCCAGTTCCTTGACCTCGTTGGCCACCACGGCAAACCCCTTTCCCGCCTCGCCGGCCCGCGCGGCCTCGATGGTCGCGTTCAAGGCCAAGAGGTTGGTTTGCTCGGCGATCGAGGTGATCACCTTGATCACCTTGCCAATCTCTGCGCTGCTTTCGCCCAACTTGGAGATCGTCGTGTCGGTCGCTTCAGCGACGGACACCGCTTGTGTGGCGACTTTGGCCGCCTCGGAGGCGTTCTTGGCGATCTCCCTGATGCTGGCGCTCATCTCTTCGACACCGGTCGCTACGGTCTGCACGTTCTTGCTGACTTGTTCCGAAGCGGCCGAAACAACATTGGCCTGCGAAGCGGTCTCTTCGGCATTCGAACTCATCTGCGAACTAACCGCCGAAAGCTCTTCGGACGAGCTGGCCAGGGTCTGGGCGTTCTGTGCAATGGCACTGATGCTGCGCCGCAGGTCGGCCAGGAAGGTTCCCAAGCCGCTGCCCATCTGGCCGATCGCATCGTGACCCGTGACGGTGACCTCGCGAGTCAAGTCGCCGGAGGCGGCCGCGTTGACGCTTTCGAGGATACTATCGACGCCGGCCTTCAGTTCGATCTCGCGATCCAAGCGTTCGATCATGTTCGAGAGCAATCGCCCCACTCCGCGCAACGCGTCCAGGCGTTCCTGTGATGGATCGACGGTCCCAATCGCAAAAAAATCCATCACGCCGACGATATTGCCGCCGACGATGATCGGGAAGCAAATCGCGGACTTGACCCCGGCCCGCTCGGCCGCCGCCGCCCGGTTGAAACCGGGCCGTTGCGTGACATCGGGGACGAACACCAGTTCGCGTTTCTTCCAGGCCTCGCCGCACAGGCCGACTCCTTCCTGAAATCGGGATTCGACCGTAATCCGGCGGAATTCGTCGTTGACGGATCCGGACTCAACGTCGAATTTCAGGCATCCCTCCTGGGAATCGAGACGCCAGAACGATGCGAACGCCCAACCGAAGGCGGCCCGCACCGTGTCGAGCGAGGCCTTGGCTGCTTCGGCGACCGTCGTCGCTCGGCCAAGCGCCTCGACGACTTGCAACACGGCGCGGGTGTTTTCATTGGCTTCCGCGAGGGCATCGTCGGTCCGTGCCGGCAAACTAGCCGCGCGCTTGGCTTTGCCGGGACGCTTGAGTGTGGCGGTGGTCATGAGGGCTCCTTGGCGGGACAGGTTGGAATTAGTTAGTTTCGTAGCGGAAACGCGAGACGAGCTGAGTCAACTCAGCCGCCATTCGCGACAGCTCGGCCGCGGCTTGTTGCGTGTTAGCCGCCCCTTGAGTTGTGCTGCGGGCCGCCTCGGCCACCTTCGTGATGTTCCGGGCAATCTCGCAGCTTCCCTTGGCCGATTCGGCGACATTACGGCTGATCTCGTTGGTGGTCGCCGTTTGCTCTTCCACGGCGCTGGCGATCGTATTGGAAATGTCGTTGATCTGGTTGATCACGCCGCTGATCTGCTTGATCGCATCGACGGCGCCTTTGGTGTCGTCCTGGATCGCCTCG
>DASZFO010000004.1 GCA_035939775.1 Pirellulales bacterium
TGCCCTCGGATTCGAGGGAGTCAGACAGCACTGGCGCGATTGCGGGGCTCAAGTTAACCCCCGGGCGATTTCTCATCGGGGGCGGATTTCCCAGTTCATCGACGAGCGCCGGCGCGTTCCCCACACGATCTTCGGCGAAGCTCCCGTCCGATGCCAAATCGCGGCTGAGATAGCGCAGGCCGCAAGTCAGCCGAGCGTCGAATCTCCGATCAGGATGCTCGAACCACACGGCTCGTTCCGGATCGAGTCCCTCGCCGGCTACGAATTCGCGCGGCGGATGGCGCAGCAGGCAGGCGTTCAAGAACGAATCGAAGCCAGGCCAGGCCTGCAGCGCGCGCAAGCTCAGCGGAAACGCGGTGGCAACAATTCGCCCGCGGCCGACTCCGCGCTCGACGACCAGCTCGCCGGTGTGCGGCAAGAATCCCGCCTCCGGAGCCTTCACAAGCTGAATGCCGCTCCAGGCATGAATGGGCGAAAGCGGCCGGCGCCCTTTCCCCTGTTTCGGCGTGAAATAGCTGCTCAACGGCAAGAGCGCCTCGGCCGTGATGGCGCGCGTCGGGCCCTCATTGGCCGGCAGATAGGGGCCGAGGAAGCTGCCGCGCAGCGTGCCGAGCGTGTTCGGGCCGCTCAGGATCAGTTGCCCGCCCCAATGCAGCCAATCGAGCATCGCCCGCTGCTGGTCAGGGGAAAGCAGCGCCGGATCGACGTCGTCCCAGAGCACGTAGGCGATGCTCGACCAAGCCAGCGGATGGGCCGGCAATGCGACGTGCTTCTCCAGCGGCGGCAGGACAAAGCGATAATACACTAGCCGCCCGTCGAACTCCGGCCCGCGCAGCGCATCCAGTCCCTCGAGCGATCGATAGCGCAAATGCTCGCGCGCCAGCACGAAGAAATAGAACTGATACGGCGGCATCAAGACCAGCGGCGTCGCCCCCGATTGAATCATCGCGCTGCCGCCGCGACTGCGTAATTCCGTCGAGAGCCAAGGTCTGCTAAAGACGAACTGTTGTGGGACACCGTTGACGTCGATGTCGCCGGCGGTTCGAGCCGGCTCGCTCCGCGGCACGAACACCGGCAATTCGGGGAACCGCTCCTGCCCTTTGGGCAAAACGACCGGGCGGCTGGTAATCAATTGCGTGGGAACTTGAGCGACCCGCGCATCGGCCGATTTCAGCGTCAGTTCCGTGTCCATTTCACCGACGAAGTCGAAGTTGTTCGCCTTCATCGCCTGACTGATGCAGAACCAATGCCCCGGCTTCACGCCGAGCGATGGACTATCGGCACGGAACGGCTCGACGTAGGGCTGAGAGACCTCGAAATCTCGTTTCTTCTCTTCTTCCTTCTTCTTTTTCTCTTCGTCCTCTTTCTTCTTTTTCTCCGACTTCAACTTCGCGTCCTGCTCCGTATCGGAATCGGCGGTGCAGCCGCTGCAACCGGGAAGCGGCGCGATCACGAGCAGAAACAACAACAGCCAAAATGCCGCTCCGGGATGGCTACATCGATCGGCGGCGCAGTTCTGGCACATCGGGCAAACACCTCTTCCGCCCTTGAGTCTAATGCGGCGGTCAGCGCGGCGAAAGTAGCGGGCCCACCGCCATCGGCATTTCGCGACTCATGGTCGGGCCGTCAGCGGGCCGCTATCATATACACCAGTACGGAACTGCACCGCGACTCAACGGGTCGCAATCAACACAGTCAGCAAGCGATGAGCCGGCGTGATAAACTGATCGGGAAGATGCGCGAGTCGCCGCGCAGTATCCGTTTTGCCGAGGTGGAGTCGCTGTTGCGGTACGAGGGGTTTGTACTATTCAACCGTCGCGGAAGTCATTGCACATATCACCGCCAAGACGGTCGGCTACTGACGGTGGTTCGGCCTCACGGACGACGGAAAAACTGCAATCCGGCCGACGTGCGGAGAATCCTGGAGGCATTGGATCTATGACCACGACACACGAATATCGGGGATACGTGTTCACGATCGACTACCAGCCGCACGACCCAGCATTTACGGTATCGTTCGCCGATTTTTCCGACATCGTTACGAGCGGCGCGTCATTGGCCGAGGCGTTCGCACACGCCTGCGAGGCCCTGGATTTGCACTTGGAAAGCCTGCAAAAGCTCGGGCTTCCGATCCCTTCGGCCAAACACCGGCTCGTAGTCGAGACCGCCTAGAATCATTGCCCCCGCGCCTCGCCCCGACCGGCACGCAGTTGCTTAGCGCGGTCAGCGAGACGTTTTGCCTCATCGGCTTGGGCCGTTTTGTCGAGCGCGCTGGCTAGATCGTCGAGCGTGGCGATGATTGCAGGATGATCGGGGGGCAAGGCGCGATCCTCGATCGCCAGCGACTGGCGCAACAATGGCACGGCGGCGAGAGGTTTTCCCTGCCGCACGTGCACCCGTGCCAGGTCGCGCAGATACTCCGCCATGAGCGGATGGCTCGCCGCTTGATCTCCAATCTGCCTTTGCACAATGGCCATGGCCGCCTCGCAATCGGCCGCGGCTGCGGGCAAGCTCTGTGGATCATCAGCCAATTCGGCCCGCGCAGCTCGCAGCGCAGCAACTTCAAGCGTCTCGGACGAGTGCTCATCGTGAGACTCGCCGCCGGCCGGCGCTGCGGGAAGGCCGACGATCTTGGCCGCCGCTTCGAACTGCTGTTGGGCCAGGTCTCTCTTACGCTGGCGCAGAAAGACGATGCCGAGAACCCGCAGCCCTTGCGCCCGAGCGACGACTTGCTCCAACCCGGCCTGGTCGAGAATCGTCAGCGCCTCGCCGATCGCGGTCTCTGCTTCCTGATTCTTTCCGGCGAGCGAGTACGCCTCGGCAAGCCGAATCTTGATCGCGGCCACGTAGGGATGCTGCGGCGGCAACGACCGCGCCGCCGATTCGATCGCCTGCTGGTAGCGGGCGATCGCCAGATCGTAATGTCCCAGATCGGCGTCGAGCGCCGCGCGCGTGGCCAGCGATACGAGCCGCTCGGGAGCGTTCTCTCGCGGCGACGACTCCAGCACGTCGGCGGCTTCGCTTGCCAGAGACTGCGCCTGCGCGAAATTGGCCTCGATCCGCTGGAGTTCGGCCAGCGCGTTCAAACTGAGGCCGATCGCCGGGGTCCTCGCTTGCTCCGCGGCGGCGCGCCGCACGGAGAGCGCGTCGTCGAGCAATTCACCCGCCTGATCGAATCGCTCCTCGCCCAGCGCGACCATCCCGAGGTTGTAGAGTTCCGTCGCCACGTCGAGATCGGCCAGCTCGCGAGGCCGGCCGTTCGCCGTGCTCCATTCGATCCAGAGCTTTTTCGCCAGAACGAATCCGGCGGATAGCCCTTCGGCGCTGGGCGGAACTTCGACTGTCGCCGGACGCGTCAGGACTCGAAGCACGGCTTGATTGTTCGCGTCGGCGGCGAGCAACGGATCAATTGGGCCACGGTTGTCGTCGCGGGCGGCCCGCTGGCGGCTCGATTTGGTCTCGTCCCCGAATCGGGCCGCTTCGGCATAGTTCCCTTGCATCACGCGGATCGCCACCAGAAGATTCACTGCCTGCCGATAGCGCGGCGACTCATGGCCACGGGCGGCGGCCTGGTCGCGCAGTTGGCGAGCCCGGTCCGCCGCCGTCTTGTAATCTCCGGCCAGCGCCGCAGCCAGCGCCCCATGGGCCAGATAATCCTCGCGCCGCGGCTCGCCCTCCAGCAATTCGCCGTAACGCCGGCTGGCTTCGGTGAATCGGCCGGCATACAGATCGGCCTGAGCGCGGGCAACGCGCACCAATTCGCGAGTGTCGCGGTCCATCGCTTTATCCTCATCCAGCGTGTTCAGCAGCGCGATTGCATCATCGAACCGCGCTTCGGCGACGGCCTGAAGGGCCCGCGGAAACGGCGGGCTTTCCGGCGAGATCGCTTCGGCGGCGTGACGGGCGGCGGGGGACGGCGCCGGCGCGGCGATCGTCGCGAACTGACGGTCGGCAAGCGTCAGCACCGGCTCGTCGAGCCCATGCTCGAGCAGCCGCCAGAGATCGGGCTCCGCCTCGCCGGCAGGAATCGGCACCCAGGGGCTAAGCCACCAGCCGAGAACGACGATAAACGTCAGCGAGCCGGCTACTTTGCTGGTGCTGACTCGTCCCACCAGCGGCCAGCGGAGCCGATTGTATTTCTTCCCGTACTCGCGGATTGCGAACACCACCGTCAGCATTGCCAGCAGTGCGTTGACGATCCCGACCAGCCGCTGGAAGAAAACCGGCAATTCGGCCGGACCAACGAAAAAGACGACTAGCATGAACGCCAGCAAAATCAATCCGGTGAAGCGCGTCCGCGTCGGCTGACGGGGCGGCCGCGCGGCAGATGGTCCAGGCGTTGCTGATCGTTCGGAGTCCATCGCAGGCGAGGGGCGAGTGATGAGGGGCGAGGGACCGTACAAGAGGTCGGCCGCCGATTTATCCGGTTATCGCCCTATGTTACCTTCCGCTCAGGCTTTCCGCATGTGAAGTGAGCGGCCGACTCGTTTTGATCAGTCGTTGGATTTCAGGCTTTAGCCTGTTCCCCACAGCCTGAAGGCTGAACTCCAACAGTTCCGCCTCCGACCCCGGCCCAGGGAATAATTCGCCCCTCCCCCGGCGAATTGCCTATCGTGGCGGGGATGGCGGTCTCTCCGCGGATCGAAACCATGCACAAGGAGATGTTGCATGAGTAGTGTAAGAGGCGTCCTGGCAGCCGGCATTCTCACACTCGGCGCAGTGGCGGCTTGGGGAGCGGACGCGACTCCCGCGCCGACGCCCAAAAACTCCGCGCCCCGAGAAGCAACCAACGCGTCTCCGGCAGATCACTATGTGCGCGAAGCCCTTGCGGCCGAATTGGCCGGCGACGAAGCGAGCCGCGACGAATTGCTTGCTCAAGGGCTTTCAGCGGATCCCGACTGCCACTCCGCCCGCTGGCAATCCGGCTACGTCTCCATTGACGGCAAGTGGATGACGACCGATGAAACGGCGGCGAAGTTTTCGTCGGACCATGATCTTGCCGATTATCGCCGACGGCGCGAACAGGCGGCCAGCGCGGGCCTCTTCGCACGTGGCGCTGTGTCGATCGGCACCGGAGGCACGGACGAGGGCAAGAGTTCGGCGGCACAAGGCGCATCGGTCGAGACCTACCGTTCCGATGCCCTCACCCAGGAGGGGATTGCGGAAAACGCGAAGTTAGCACGCTGGTGCCGCTCGAAGCGATTGGCTGACGAGGAGCGCGCTCATTGGACTCAAGTGCTTCTGGAGGACCGTTCGAATCGCGAGGCGCAAACGCGATTGAGCATGCGATGGTACATGCGCAGCTTGCTGACGAATGCCCAGATAGATGCGCTGAAACATCGGCGTTCGTTCGAGGAACGGCAGTTGACGGAATGGAAGGCGATTGTCGTTCGCTGGCAAAAGGAGCTTAACGCCGGCAGCGGCGTTGAGCGCGCCGAGGCAGCCACGGAGATGCAAGATATTAAGGACCCGGCCGTCATCCCGGCTTTGGAATGGGCGGTTTATTCCGATTCGCCCAAGTCGCCGGCCAAAGGCAATGCGGCCACACCGTTCCAACGGCAGGCGATCGCCTTGCTCGGACGGCTGCCGGAGCAGCGCGCTACCTACTCATTGGCCGGGCATGCCGTCCTCGCGCCGCAAGCGGAATTGCGCAGCGCCGCGGCGGACGAACTCAAGAAGCGACCGCTTCACGACTTCGTCCCGAATCTTTTGTCGGGATTGGCCAATCCAATTCAATTCGATTACGCCATGGCATTCGACCGCGGCACGGGAATGGCGAACTACCGCGCCGTCGTTTCGCAGGAGGGGCGAGATACCGTTCGGCAAGTCGAATACTCCGACTCTGTGACGGGATTGTTGCCGAGTGTCAATGGCGGCCGGGACGTGTCCGTGAATCAAACGAAGTTGGTCGACTTTACCGGGAAACGGCCGACCGTAACTCAAACCTCGACATCCGATGTCGGTTGGCAGTTTTGGCAACCCGGCCCGCGCAATTGGACCGAAGTCCCCGGCGCAGTCGCGATTTCACGCCAAAGCCAGTTACTCGCGGCTTCCGTGGACAAACAAGACGGCCGCATCGAGCAAATGAATGGCCGAATCAATTCCGTTCTTGAGACTGTGACCGGCAAGGCGTCATCCACCGACTCGGACAAGCCGGCCGACGAGTCCGACGCGATCCCTGACTCGGCATTGGCAAAGAGCGCGACGTCGACCGCTGACTATTGGTGGAATTGGTGGGCGGACTATAACGAGCTGCCGACGCCCTACAAACAGGTTTCCATCACCAAATACTCCAACAGCTCGAACCGTGCCAATCCCAGCGAGTATTCCTATCACCAATCGGCGAGTTCGGGCACGGTGGTCTACAACGCGCCGCCGCCGCCATATCGCCATTGCCCTTATTGCTTTGCGGCCGGCACGCCGGTTCTGACTTTGACAGGCCCGCTCGCAATCGAAAAATTGCAGATCGGAGACCGCGTGCTTGCCCAAGATCCAGACACCGGCGAACTGGCTTACAAACCGGTCTTGGCGACGAGCAAGAGCCCGCCGGCCAGGCTGCTGCGGATCACGACGTCTCGCGGCGCGGTTCGATTGACGCTCGGACATCCGTTTTGGATCGTCGGCAAAGGTTGGCGAATGGCCAAGGAATCGCGCGTCGGCGATCAGATTCATGCTCTCCACGGAGTTGCCGTTGTCACGGCGATCGAAAGTCAACCGATGGAGCCAGTGTTTAATCTGAACGTCGCCGATTTCGGCACCTATTTCGTGAGCGACGGACAGTTGCTAGTCCACGATTTCACGCCGCGGCTGCCGAGCCGCGCCCTGTTGCCGGGGTACGTCGGCGATAGTCTCTGAGCGAGCGGCGAAGTAGACGGCAACGAATGATTGTGAAACGTCGGTGTGACATGCGAATCCTTGCGTTCACCGCGGGCACAGGGCCGTAGATGACTTATACCAGAAAGTACCGCACGAGAACGAGAATCGGGATTCTGGCAACCGGCCTTGTCGCACTCGGATGGCTGGCAGCTTCGGGGGCGGAGGCGATCCCACCAAAACAGCCTTCGCTCGATCCGTCGTGCATGTCCCCCGCGGAGCGCTTGGTGCGGGAAGCGCTTATCGCGGAGTTGGCGGGCGACGACACGCGCCGCGACGCCCTCTTGGCGCACGCGCTCCAAGAAGACCCCGAGTGTCGCGCCGCTCGCTGGCAAGCGGGCTATTCAGAACTCGAAGGAAAGTGGTTCACGCCGGAAGAAGTCGCCGGGAAATACGCTTCCGATCCCAAATTGTCGGAATACCGACGCCGACGCGACCATGCCGCCGATGCCGGTCTATTCTCACGCGTACCGATTTCCGATATAGCGGAGAGTAGTGCCGGAGGTCCCACGGCGGGAGGTGGTTGGTCAGCCAGCGTTGCTGGCACGACAGCACTTTCTTCGGAAGGACTTGCCGCGCTCGTCGAGTTGGCTCGCTGGTGTCGCGCCAAGCGGTTGCCGGACGAAGCGCGGGCCCACTGGCTGCAAGTGCTCGTGGAGGCTCCGAGAGATGGCGAAGCAGAACGCCGCCTCGGCATGCGCTGGTTTCGCGGAACGCTGGTGACAAATGCGCAGATCGAAGAAATCAAGAAACAGCACTCTCTTGAAGAAAATCAACTCGCGCTGTGGAAGCCCATTGTGATCGGTTGGCGAAAGTCGCTCGATGAAGGCACGGCGGCCGCGAAAGCCCAAGCAACCGCGGAAATGAAAACCGTGAGAGATCCGGGGATCATTCCGGCGTTGGAATGGGCCGATGCGACCGATGCGGTCAAACCGCCATCGAATCGTGACGCAGCGACTCCGTTCCAGCAGCAAGCGATTGCGCTGCTCGGTCATCTTCCGCCGCAGCGAGCCACGTACTCCCTCGTTGAACACGCCGTAATGGCTCGCCAATCGGAGGTTCGCAGCGCCGCGACCGACCAATTGAAGGCGCGGTCGTTATACGACTTCGTTCCCATTCTGCTGGCCGGACTGGCCAACCCGATCGAGTTCGACTATGCGACTTCGTTCGATCACAACTTGGGGCTCTCGGCATCCCGCGCCGTTGTTTCCCAGGAGGGACCAGACGCGATCCGACAAGTCGAATACTCCGACTCCACGTCGGGCTTGCGGCCAACTTTTGTGGGTGGCCTGCATACGGTGGTCTCCGGGACAGAATGGATCGACGTGGCACACATTAAAATCACCCCAAAACAACTCGTGCGTTACGTTGTCTCGGGCCAAAACCCAAGTAACCTGGCCGGCGCCGTCACGACCCGCCAGATCAATTCGATTTCGCAATCTAGTTCGGGAGCGTTTCTTCCGAGCTCTCCGGGATCCAGCGACCGTGTTGAGGCCGACCGAGCAGTCGTCACGAGCGAGCGATTCGCCGCCTCCGTCGATGCCCGCAACGCACGGATCGAATTGACCGACCAGCGAATCGATTCGGTCTTGAAAGAAGTTACCAAAGGGATGTCGGCCAAAGTTGACGAAAACGCTGACGAGAAGGACGCGATCCCGGATACCGCCGTCACAAAACCGTCGACAACGACGGCCGATTATTGGTGGAATTGGTGGGCGACCTATAACGAGGCGTATTCGCCCGAGAAACCGACCTCGATCACCGCCTATTCACGCGGATACAATTGCAGCCACGACGTGAATACGAGCACCTACAACGTCGATATGACGCCGCAGATGTACAATTCGGTCACGCGTCAGTTGATACGTGTAGGCCGCACGCACTCCTGCTTTGCCGCCGGAACGCCGGTCACGGCGATCACCGGTCGCATGCCAATCGAGAAACTTCGCATCGGCGACCGTGTTTTGGCGCAAGACGCTGACAGCGGCGAGTTGGCCTACAAGCCGGTTCTGGGAACCACCGTCCGCCCGCCGATCGAGATGATGCTCGTCACGACAACGCGAGGTGCCTTGCGGACGACGCGCGGGCATCCGTTTTGGATCGTCGGCAAGGGGTGGCGAATGGCCAAGGAACTCCAAGTTGGCGACCGAGTGCATTGCCTGGACGGCAGCGCCACCGTGACGGCAATTGCCGCGGAGCCGCCACAGAGCGCTTACAACCTCATCGTGGCCGATTTCGGAACGTATTTCGTGGGAGATGGCCGGATTCTGGTGCACGACAATACGCCGCGGCTGCCAACCGCGGCCAAAGTGCCTGGATTTGTCGCGATGGATCGGTAGAGTCTCGCGGCGTTAATGGAGTTCGATGGTTTGCACGACGGCAATACGATGCCCTATCATGGCGGGAGTGACGTTCTGCACCGGACAGCACGAGATGCTTGTGGATAAGTGGCATGTAATGCGCAGGTTCTTTGTATCGTGCATGGTCGCGTTGCTGGCGGAATCGGCATTGGGAGCGAGTCCGCCGCAAACAACTCCACCGCAAACAAACCCGCCACAAACAAATCCGCCGCAATCGCCCCCCGCAAAACCTTCTTCGCCCCCGCCGGCGACCTCTAAGCAGACCCCGGCTGCGCCAGCTCCGGTCGTAAGAACCGCCCCGGTCATACTAAGTCCAGCCGCGCAGGCGGCTCTCGACGCTGCCGCGGCTCAGGGGCTCATCAACAATAACGCGGCCATTGGCAATCTTCCGCAGCGGTCCTTCCCGCAGGCGTCGTATTTCCAGCATGTCGCCATGCTCTACGACGGCGACTACAAGAAGGCGATGGAAGGATTTCGATTCGATTATTCGTTCGGCCTTCAGGCGGCCGGCACCCATTGGGTCGATTCGATCTGCTATCTCACGATGGCCGGAGAGTGTCACTACAAGATGGGGCAACTCGACGATGCGCTGGATGATTACAATTCGGCACTCAAGCTCTATCTGGCCTTTCCGAACTGGATGACCGGAATCGGATTTCCGACGACGATCCAGCCGCAATCGAGTTCCAAGCCTGCTCCATGGGGGACGAGCGATCGCGAGGCGAAGCGGGGCCACTTTCCCGCCACGATGGCATTGGCCTCCGATACCGTCCTTGTCGACACCGTGCCGATGCCAAACGGCGGAAACAATATGATTCTTCCCGGAACGCCCGTGCCGGTGAACGTGCCGGAAATCGCCCGCTGCGCGGCGTTGGCGCTCAAGCGGCGGCATGAATTGATGGGACTGGTTTGTGCCAACGATCCGTTGACCTCCGCCCTCGAAGCCCTGTTCGTCCGCCGTCCCGCGACCAACCATCCCTGCGCCCAGGCCTGGATCGACGCGGACCTTGGTATGGCCCATCTGGGCACCGGCCAGACCGCGCAGGCCGTCAGTTGCTTGAAGAATTCGACGACCATGGCCGACGCGATGGATCATCCGCTCACGCCGATCGTCTTGCTCGAACAGGGCCAACTGGCCTTCGAAGCCGCCAATTTGAAAGACGCTCGCGATCTGCTCGAAGAGGCCAGCTACTCGGCGTTCGAATATGGCGATCTGGGTGTGATTGAGGAAGCGTTTCGTTCCGGGGAGCGGGTATGGCTCGCGACGCACCCGAACGGCCATGACGTCTTTCCTCCACTGGCGGCGGCGATCACCTGGTCGAAGTCGCACTGCCGGGAGGTGTGCGCGACGCTGCTCCTGTTGGCCGCCGAGAACCACGCCTTGTTGAACGACGTCCGTTCGGCAAGTGCGGCGCTGGCGGATGCGCGCAGCGTCATCGGCCGGCGCGAAATGGGCATGCACGACGTCGGAGCGCGGCTGAACTATCTGTCGGCCATGCTCGATTATCAGCAGGCCAGGTTGACGCCCGGTGATCAGGCGCTGGCCGA
This sequence comes from Pirellulales bacterium, assembly GCA_035939775.1. Taxonomy (NCBI): domain Bacteria; kingdom Pseudomonadati; phylum Planctomycetota; class Planctomycetia; order Pirellulales; species Pirellulales bacterium. Next base: position 10,782 of record DASZFO010000004.1, read on the forward strand.
TGCGCTCGCGTTCCAAAAGACTGGCTCGAAATGGCTGTTCCAAATCTCCTTGGTGGATCGCTTCGCCGCGGAGCAATCGGGCTCGCCGCTGAGCCGCAAGCGAACGCTGCCGCTGTATGAATCGCTGCTCCGCGATCCGACAGGCGCCGATTGGTCGGCCGATCCGCTCGAAGCGCTGTCGGTTCTGGCAATCCCGCATCCCTCGGCATACGAGCGTTGGTTCGAGATCGCTCGCCAACAAAGTCCTGAACTCGGTCTGGAAGTCGCGGATCGGGCGCGACGGCATCGTTTTCTTTCCACGCTGCCGCTCGGCGGCCGGTTGATGGCGCTGCGGTGGGTGCTCGAAGCGCCCCTCGAACGACTCGGTCCAGAATCTCGGATGCAGCGTCAGGAGTTGTTCCTCCGCTACCCGCGTTATGCTGAATTTGCGAAGCAAGCCCATCAGGTGCGCGATGGTTTGGCGGCCAAGCCGCTCGCCGCCGTTGGCGCCGAAGCGCAGCGAGTCCAAGCGGATAAGTTGGCCGAATTGGGTCGGTTGTCCGCCGAGCAAGAAGCGCTGCTCCACGAGATGGCGCTGCGCCGCGAGAGCGCGAGCATCGACTTTCCACCGATTCGCAAGACGAAAGAAGCGCAAGCGGCGTTGACGCCGCGGCAGTTGTTATTCGTGTTCTTTGCCACGCACGATAATACCTATGCTTGGCTGCTATCGAAAAACCGCCTCGCCGCTTGGAAAATCGAGGCTCCGCCGGCGCTGTTGGAGAAAACGGTTTCGAACCTGCTCCGGGCAATCGGCAATATCGACGCCAATCACGAGCTGACGCGAACCGAGTTAGCTGACGATGCCTGGCGCGGATCGTCGCGAGATGCGTTCGAGGCCTTGGTGGCCGGGTCCAAGGTGAACCTCGCGGCGAACATCGATGAAATCGCGATCGTCCCCGACGGTGTGCTCTGGTATCTCCCCTTCGAGGCGCTCGAAGTTGCCAAGGGCAATCAGGCGAAGGAGACGGTGCCGCTATTGACAAAGAGCCGGATTCGCTATCTTCCGACGATGGGGCTCGCCGTTCCCGACCGCCAAGAGCGGCGGCCGCTCGGCGCGGTCGGCGTGGCGCTCGGCAAGCTGCACCCGCACGACGACGCGCAAATCGCCGAAACGGAATTCGAGCGGTTGACCAAGTTGACCCCATCCGTTTCGCCGATCCGGCGCTCGTTGCCAGCGCCAGTGCCGCTCTATGGCTCGCTCTTCGACACGCTGGTGGTGCTCGACGACTTGTCGATGAACGTCAAGGCCGCGGCAGGGAGCGACCGGCTGCCATACGATTGGACGCCGATCCAGCTCGACCGCGCGCGGGGCGCGGCCCCAATGTCGCAATGGTTCCCATTGCCTTGGAAAAACTCGATCGTGCTGCTGCCCGGCTTCCATACGCCGGCCGAGAACGCGTTGCACCAGCCGGGCGCCGGCCCGCTCGGAAGCGACTTGTTTCTCTCGACCTGCGGGCTGATGTCGACCGGCGCGCGGACGGTGCTGATCAGTCGCTGGCGCACGGGAGGCCAGAGCAGCTATGATCTGGTCCATCAATTCGCGCAGGAGCTGCCTTACACGAGCGCGGCGGACGCTTGGCAACGCGCCGTCGAAACGGTTCGCGAAACGCCGCTCGACGCGGATCGCGAGCCGCGCGTCAAACGCCCCGATCGCGATGAGCCGGCAATGGCGCGGCACCCGCTCTTCTGGTCGGGCTACATGGTGGTCGACACCGGCTGGGCCCCGCCAGCCGGCGCCGACGGGCTCGCGGCCAAGAAATAGCTCCCGGCGATTTCCCGCTTGCGCGTTCTCCCGACCTCCGACCTCCGACCTCTGGCCTCTGGCCTCTACAGCGACACGCCGATCTTTTGCGCTCGCAATGTCAGCCCCTGTTGAAAATACTGAAACGGATGATCGGGTTTCCTGCGGGCCCAAAGGAAGGTGCTCTCCACGAGCGAGAGGGGCAGCGTGCCGTCATCTACTTTGGCGATGACTTTGGCGACAAAAGCAAATTCGCTCGGCAGCCGCGCTTTAAGCCCGTTGTCCAGCGTGTCCTTGAGCGTTGGCGTCGTCGAAGTGCCGGTGTCCGCGGCTCGACCGATTGCAACTGGAATAATACAGATAACGCCGACGATAAGACCAGAGGCCAGAAGGCGGGCCATGACGAGCCTCCTTGAAATCTGTGATCGATATGCCCGGCGAACGCCGAGACGCGATGAGAGGGCCAACTTTTAGCGAATTCCAGCGGTGGCGGCAAGACGGACGCCCGCCGATAGGAAGTGAACTTTTTCGCCGATGCATGGTCTTAGGAAACAAGCTAGCTCGCACGTGCGGCCGCCCCGCTTGACCATGCGGCGTAGTTTAGCTAGAGTTGGCTATAGAAACGTGAACGGATCCATCCCACCCACTGAATCCAGCGTTTCCACCGTGTTTGCGAGCCTCTCGAACCCGTCGTTGTTATTGCGTTTGACCCTAATTGGGTCCAGGTCTTAGGGTTCGTCTGTCGAAAGCCACCTTTCACCAGAATCAAGCGAGCCCCGAGGCCAACCGGCCTCGGGGCTTTTTTCGTATTAGGAGGCAATCATGTCTGAATCGCGAATGATCAAAATCTTCGACACCACGCTCCGCGACGGCGAGCAATCACCGGGGGCCAGCATGAACCTGGCCGAGAAAATGGAGATCGCCCAAGCGCTTTGCGACCTGGGGGTCGATGTGATCGAGGCCGGGTTCCCGATCGCTTCGCCGGGCGATTTCGAGGCCGTTCGCGATATCGCCGCGAACATCCGCGGCACGACCGTTTGCGGGCTGGCCCGGGCCAGCGAGGCCGATATCGACCGGGCCTGGGAGGCGCTCAAGCAGGCCGCCAATCCGCGAATCCATGTGTTCCTCGCCACTAGCGCGATCCATCGTGAGTTCAAGCTCAAGATGGACAAAGACGAGATCATCCGCCGCGCGGTGGCCGGCGTCGAGCGGGCCGTCGGCTATTGCGACGACATCGAGTTTTCGCCCGAAGACGCGGCCCGCACCGAGCCGGATTTCCTCTGCCGCGTGGTCGAGGCGGCGATCGAAGCCGGGGCGACGACCGTGAACATCCCCGACACGGTCGGCTATGCCACGCCGGCCCACATGGGCAATGTGATCCGCAACCTAAAAAACCGCGTGCCGAATATCGACCGCGCCGTGATCAGCATGCACTGCCACAACGATCTCGGCCTGGCCGTGGCGAACAGCCTGGCGGGAGTCGAAGCCGGTGCCGGCCAGATCGAATGCACGATCAACGGCATCGGCGAGCGGGCCGGTAATTGCTCGCTCGAAGAGATCGTGATGGCCCTGCGCGTGCGGCAGGACTATTACCACGCCGACACGCGGATCCAAAGCGCCCGCCTCGTCCCCACCAGCCGGCTCGTTTCCACGATCACCGGCATTCAGGTGCAACGCAACAAAGCGATCGTCGGCCGCAACGCCTTCGCCCACGAGGCCGGCATCCATCAAGACGGCATGCTCAAGGAGCCGCGGACCTACGAGATCATGCGCCCCGAGGATGTCGGCTTCGCCAAGACCGATCTCGTGCTCGGCAAGCACAGCGGGCGGGCGGCGCTGGCCGATCGCGCTCGGGCCCTCGGTTACCATCTCACGGCCGAGCAGCTTCAAACCGTCTTCGAGCGGTTCAAGATTCTCGCTGACAAGAAAAAGGACATCTACGACGGCGATCTGGCCGCGCTGTGCGAAGAGCAATACCAAGACATGCCCGAGTCTTGGCAATTCATCTCCTACAACATCACGACCGGCACGGGAATGAAGCCGACGGTGACGCTGCGGATGAAGCGCGGCGACGATGAGGTCCGCGAGCAGATGATCTGCGGCGACGGTCCGATCGACGCGATCTTCCTGGCGATCGAGAAGATCACCGGGGTGAACGTCGTCTGCCGCGATTTCCGCGTTCAGGCGGTCACGGTGGGAAAGGACGCGCAGGCCGAGGTGAACGTCGAAGTCGCGCACGACGGACAAGTGTACCGCGGCCGTGGCGTCTCGACCGACAGCGTCGAAGCCAGCGGCAAAGCATTCTTGAACGCGATCAATCGCGTCGCCCTCCAACCCGCCGCGCGCCTGCACCCGCAACACAGCGTGGCGCGGTAGTGGTGAGTTTCCGACAATCCCGCGATCCACTTCGGCCTTGTCCGCCTCACGAAAGTTGGCAGCACCCGGCTTGCCGGTTAGGATAGCCGTTCCCTTATCAACTGTCCAAGATTGATTAGTAGCGATTGATTCGGCAAGCTACGTGTAATGGTCGCGCTCGTCAGGATCGAAAGCCTGACCTACGGCTGAGTGGCGGAACTGGCAGACGCACAGGACTTAAAATCCTGTGGTGGGTAACCACCGTGCGGGTTCGATCCCCGCCTCAGCCAATATGACGGGCATGGACTATAAACTGGTCGCCGCACTGACCGAAGAGACGCGAGCGGCGGTCTTTTCCTTCTTGCGCAGCTACAACCGGGCCCAGAATCCAGCCTTCTTCGCGGCGCGCGATCTCCCCGAGAACGCGCCGCAGCCGCTCAACGTCGTGGCGTTCGACCCGTCGGGAACGGTCGTTGGCGGACTGACGGCTGAGACGCAGTTCGCGTGGCTCAAGGTTTCGATCGTCGCTGTCGCCGAAAACGCGCGGCGGCATGGCGTTGGGCGCGGACTCATGGAACTGGCCGAGAAAGAGGCGGTGGCGCGGGGTTGCCGGCACGCCTTCCTCGATACGATGGACTATCAGGCTCCCGGCTTCTATCAGAAGCTTGGCTATCAGATCGCCGGCAAGCTGGAAAACTGGGACTCACACGGCCACGCCCAGTTCCTGTTTACAAAAGGGCTCGGCAAACCATGATCGCAGTTTTAGAACGCCTAACAAATCCGGCTGGGAGAAGGAGACCGTCCCCGTTTTGCTCCGCCGACCATCGCAGCGATGGTGCCCGCGAAAAAGGGGGACAGTCCCCGCCGGATTTGTTAGGCGCTCTTAGAAAATCCGTGCCACCGTGTAATCGGTAGTTCGCTGATTTCGGCTAAAGAGTTACCTGGAAGCGACTTCTAGCAATACCATCGCCTTGCGGCGGGGTTCAATCGCTAGGCCGGCTGTCGAGGGAATGCTCCGTCTACGGCCGGGCGGGAGGATCGCTCGGCGCCCAGTCCCCTAAATGGCGAGGGAAGTCATGTCGCGTGCAAACTGTTTCGGGTTCGCTTCGTTGTCGCTCGTTTTGCTCGGCACAATGGTTGGCTGTCATGCATCCGCGGCCGAAGATCCGCCGGCCGCCCAGCGCCCTCAACGGGGAGGCGGCGGCGGCCGCGGCGGCGGCAATCTGTTCGCCAATGAGACGGTCCAGAAGGACCTCGCCTTGACGGCCGGACAGAAGGATTCGATTAAGAAAATCTCCGATGATTTCCGAAAGTCGATGAGCGGCTTGACTCAAGCGGACCGTCAAACCAAGATGCCGGAATTGCGCAAGGCGATGGACGACAAGATCGACTCCGTTCTCAACGCCACGCAGAAGGCCCGGATGAAGGAGATTCGGCTGCAGGTCCAAGGCCCCGCGGCCCTCTCTACCAAAGAAGTGGCCGCCGCGCTCAAGCTGAGCGACGATCAAGTGAAACAGATCGCGGAATTGACCAAGGGCCTCGAAAATGCGCGGCGAGAAACACTCCAGTTCGGCGGCAGCGGCAGGAATGCCGACGTTCGAGAGCAACTCACCATTTTGCAGACCGAAGCCACCGAAAAAATCCTCGCCGTGCTGGATTCCGACCAGCAGGCCATTTTCGAGAAGATGCAGGGCGCGAAGATCGACTTGCCCGCCGGCGGTTTCGGTGGCGGCGGCAATCGTCGCGGCGGCAATCGCGGCGGGAACGCGGGTGGCAACGCGAGTAGCAACAGCAGTGGCAAGGGCGGCGCCAACGGCAATTGAGGGCGATACCGAACCGCTCGCCAGTGCAATCCTTCATGAGAATCGAGAATGAGTTCGTGACTAGGCTGATCGAAGCGGGCAAGGCCGTCATTTTGCCCGTCCTTTTTCTCGTGGCGCTCGTGAGCGGCGTTGGCGCGGCCGATGCGCCATCGTCGGGCGAGGAAGATCAACCTTGGTTGCGCCCCTACTCCGGACCTACGCAAAATGACGTTGACGCGACGACGCTCGACGGCAAGGTTCTCTGCGGCTATCAGGGATGGTTCAACACGCCGGGCGACGGAACGGATTTCGGGTTCGGGCATTGGGGGCAAGGGCTGGATCGGCCTGATGGCGGACGGTTCGTCGTCGATATGTGGCCCGACGTTGCGGACTACGACCTGCACGATCTTTGTGAGGTCCCGGGCCTCAAAATGCCGGATGGTTCGCCCGCCCGGCTTTACAGCGCCTTCCGCAAGGGACCAGTGCTGCTGCATTGCAAGTGGATGCGGCAGTATGGTATCGATGGCGTCTTCCTCAGTCGATTCGTGGGGGAAACCGCCAACCCGGCGCGCGCCCGGCATCTGAATACGGTGCTCGCCGACGTGCGCGAAGGATGCCACCGCGAGGGGCGGGTCTGGGCGATGATGCTCGATCTCACGATGCGGCGCGGCGCATCGACGGCAATCGTGATGAACGACTGGAAGTTCCTCTGCGACAAGGTCCAGGTCCGCGAGGATTCACGTTACCTTCATCATCAAGGGAAGCCGGTCGTGCTGCTGTGGGGATTGGGGTTCAAGGACCGCCCCTGGACGCCGGAGCAAGGCGAGGAATTGGTCAACTTCTTCAAGAACGATCCGCACTACGGCGGAGTTTATCTGATTGGCGGGATCGACCCGCAATGGCGGACGCTGGCGGGCGGATCGCGGCCGGACGCAGGTTGGGCGAAGGTGTATCGGATGTTCGACTCGATCAGCCCGTGGAACGCTGGACGCTTCCGCGACGACGCGGGCATGGACCGCATGCGCGAGACGGTGTGGGAACGTGATCTGGCCGAGCTGAAAAGCTTGGGGATCGGTTACATGCCGACGGCCTTTCCCGGTTTTTCCTGGGACAACCTCCGCCGAACGCCGCCGGGAACGACGATGACCGCGCGGCGGAAGGGGGAATTCTATTGGCGGCAATTCGTCATCTTCAAGACCTTGGGAATCCGAACGGTCTTTGTCGGAATGTTTGACGAGGTCAACGAAGGGACCGCGATCTACAAGGTGGCCAACCAGATCCCAGTGGGAAAATACTTCGTGACGCTCGAGGGGCTTCCATCCGACTGGTATTTGAAGCTGACCGGCGCCGCAACTCAGATGATCCGCGGTGAGGCCCCAGTGTCGCAGAAGATTCCGGACGAGTTGCCGTTTCCAAAGGAGCAATGAGAAGCGCGGCGCGGGTAACGACGGAGGGCGAAGGCTAACATAACATGAGTGGCTCGCCAAACCGCTTAGTGCCGCCCGTTTTTCATCCATTCATTCGTCGCCGACGAATGCCGTTGATGAGTAGGCCGAGCAGTCCGACGGCGGATAGCAGGATGGTCGAAGGCTCGGGCACCGTTGCGGGGCCGATTCCGGCGTTGGGCGTTGCTTGCGAAAACGCCGTTTCGACGGAATTCGAGTCGCCGCTCGCCGCGCCGTCGATCAAACTTGCGGACCCGATGCCGTCGGCAAACGGATCATTCGACGCAAGCGATCCAGCCAAGGCCAATCCGCTCGACTGACCCAGGGGATTGCCTGAGGCGTCGCTCGCGTCGATCGTCACCAAGCCAGGGTTGCCGGCCGTGCCGCCGACGACCAGCGCGCTTTGGACGATGTGGTTGGCGGTGAGATCGCTTCCCCCATTTACTTGCGTAATGCCCGAACCGTCGATGTTTCCCACTTGCTGATGCGTGCCGGAGACGAGTAGCCCGGCTGCAGCGATGCTGGTGTTGATGATGTTCACGCGGTTGGCGCCGGAAGATAAGGCTGAGACGGAACCAGCCAGTTCCAACGTCCCGCGGACTGCAACCGTCGCGGTGACTCCCGTGCCGATTGTGGCCGAGCCCGAGGCGGCCTTGAACCGCAGGGTGCCTCGGGACAGTTCCAACATACTGTTGTTGTTCAGCGTCGGGGCGCCGTCGATTTCCGTGGTTCCGTTCCCCAGCAGGTTTAAGGTGCCCGTGGTAGTCAGTGCCCCCGTAGAGTTCAACGTGGCGACGGTGGCGACGTTGACCGTTACTGATCCGGTGCCCGATTCATCGCTCGTCAAACTACTTACAGTCTGGCTCGCGCCAAGAGTCAAGGCGGAGGTGACGCCCGAACCGTTGATCGTCAAGGGGCCGCTTCCGAGAGCGCCAGAGGCAGTAGTTGTCAATGCGCCGGAGTTGATCGTCGTGCCGCCGCTAAAGGTATTCAAATCGGACAGGGTGAGCGTACCGGTGCTGGTCTTGGTCAAGCCGCCCGCCCCTGCAAGGATCAGCGTGCTTGGGAACGTCAGAGCGGCTGAATTGTTTACTGTAAACGAGGTGGCCGTCAGCGTGCCGTTTTGAATCGTGCCCGCAGCGATGTTGACGGCGCCGACGTTCTGGTTAGTGTTGCCCAGATCAAGAATGCTGCCCGAGCCGTTGATCGTCAGGGAACCGCTGCCGAGCGCGCCGGAAGTGGTGGTTTTCAACGTGCCGGAGTTGATCGTCGTGCCGCCACTGTAAGTATTGGCGCCCGAAAGAATCCAGACGCCGGTGCCGTTCATGGTGACAGCTAGTTGCCCTGCGCCGTTATCGGCCAAGACGCCGCTGATCGTGTTCGCGCCGATGTTGGCTCCATTCAAAGTGAGCGTCGTAACGCCACTTGTCGCGCCGGGTGTTATTCCGCCGCCGAAACTTAACGTGGCGGAGCTGCTCGTTGCGTTGGAGTTAAGCGTTGTGGGCCCCTCTAGCACGAGCGGAGCGTTGACCATTTGAGCGGTTGACACCGTTGGAGAACTCTGAATCGAGCCGCCGGCGGTCAGCAGCAGGGCCTGGCCGCCGACCGTGCCGATGGTCAACGAATTGACGTTAGCGGTATCGAGGGTGATGTTCTGGACGTTGCGGCCGGCGTCGATGGTCAAAGGCGAATTTGGCGCACTCTGATTGAAGAGGGCGGTGTCGGTGTTCGCCGTGCCCGTGGTAGCGCCGGGCGCCGCGTCGGACCAATTGGCGCTGTCGGCCCAGTTCGTGCTGTTCGTTCCGCTCCAGGAGGATGTCACGGTCACAGAAGAGACGTAAATGCCTAACACGTTAAAAAACCCCGTGATCAGCGCGGCGTTCACCGTCGCCCCCGAGGCGGCGTTGTATTCGCCAATCGCGTTGCCATCCTTGACAAACAGATTCCCGCCCGACGCCGCGATGCCCTGTGGGTTATTCAACCCCGTGATCAGTGAAGCGTTCACCGTCGCCCCCGAGGTGGTGTATTCACTAATCGTGCCGTCTATGCTCACGCCGACAAACAGATTCCCTCCTGACACCGCGATGCCACCCGGGCCATTCAACCCCGTGATCAGCGCGGCGTTCACCGTCGCCCCTGTGGAGGTGTATTCGCCGATCGTGCCGGCATTTGCGTTTAAAAAGTTCGTGACAAACAGATTCTCTCCAGACACGGCAATACTTAGCGGGTTAATCAGCCCCGTGATCAGTGAAGCGTTCACCGTCGCCCCCGAGGCCGTGTATTCGCCGATCGTTCCAGAGTTCACGACGTGGTTCACGACAAACAGATTCCCTCCAGAGACCGCGATGCCAGCCGGGCTATGCAACCCCGTGATCAGCGCGGCGTTCACCGTCTCCCCCGTGGTGGTGTATTCGCCAATCGTGCCACTGGCATTGTTCACGACAAACAGATTCCCTCCTGACACCGCGATGCCATACGGCTGATTCAAACCCGTGATCAGTGCGGCATTCACCGTTGCCCCCGTGGTGGTGTATTCGCCAATCGTGCCATTGTTATAGTTCGTGACAAAGATTTGCGCGAGAGCGGTTGCGGGCATGGCCCAGAGCGCCATCGCGCCAAGAAGGAGCGTGTAAAGGGCGCGCGACCGCGGCCGCGGCTTGAATGTGGTGCTTGTTTTCATGGTTGTTGTTGTGGCCTCTTTCATGGCCGGTTTGATCAAATAATGTTGTGGCATGGTCTCCCGACCGTCGCTATCTACGCATCGTCGGTGACGGAAGCGGAGGTCGTCGGACGGCGTGCTGAAATACGCGGAATCTGGGCCAGCCCAGGGCCGGAAGGCCCGGCAGGAAATAGCCCCAAACCGTAAGGTTGTGGACAAGATACGACCAAATCGAGTTTCGAGGTCCGACGGACCGGCACTGCCGCGCGCATGAAGGGTTCTCCACGGCATCGTGCCGGTCCTCGGGACCTCCATGTTTAATTGGCGCGACGAACATCCGCGATCTGACGATCGCGGCTACTGCCTATCGGCCCTCTGGGCCTATCGCATCAGGACAACAGCTCCTTGCTATTCCGGGCTCGTAGAGCATCGAGCCGTGAACCGTTCAGCAACTCGAAAAGCGCATCCAAGCTGTCGGTGTCGGCGACAGGTTGCGCGCCGCCGCCGTCTGCTTTGCTCGATGATGGTGCGGTCCAACCACCGAAACCGGCGGCATTTCCCAGAACGGCGTCGCGGGCGGTCGCCGAGGCCGACGTACTTACGCCCGTCGAGGTCGAAGCAGTGGGAGTGGTCGCGGTGCTGGCGGAGGCAAACGTCGCAACGTTCTGCGACGAGCCGCCGGATTCCACCACGGTCGTCGTGACGGTGTACGAGCTGTTTTTGGCGTAGGTGTGGGAGCCTTTTACCGTATAAGTTGAGCCCGACAGCGAAATGCTGCCGGTCGAAGTCGAGTTATCGCCCCAATTTATCGTGGCGACGAAGGCGCTTGTCGGCTCGACTCCACTGGCGTGAATGAAGGTCGCGACCACCTTATTGCTCACGTTCTTGCCGCTCACGCTGACGGGCGCGGAGATGGTTATCGCGTCCTCCGCTACGGCGGTGGTCACGACCGAGGTGTTGTTGTAGAGGTTGGCATCGGAAAGGCTGCTCGTGACAGAGACCGAGTTGGTCAGATTGCCGTCTTCGGTGGACTGAGCCGTGACGGTCGCCGTGACCGTCTGGCCGATGGCGAACGTGCCGAAGGAAAACGTGACCGTGCTCCCCGATTGCGTGAACGTCCCCTGGCTCTTCGTCGCCGAGACATATTTCAGATTGGCACCGAGCGTATCGGTCAGGACGACGTTCATTGCAGTGGTCGGCCCGTTGTTCGTCACCGTGAGGCTGTAAGTCGCATTGGCCCCCTCGGTGCTCGTGGTCGGCCCGTTGTTAGTGACGGCCAGATCGGCGCTTGAGCCGACGACGCCCCCCGTGAACGAAATCGGCGCCGACGCGATGCCGTTGGCGACCACCGTCAGATTGTAGGTGCCGTAGGGCATGAAGGCGGCCGTTGCGAACTCCGTGCTCACCGGAGTGCTGCCCGTGGCCACACCGGTGCTGCTCCAGTTGAAGGTCTGGGCGAAGTATTCGTGCCCCGATCCATCCGTCGCTTGCAGCTCGACGAGCGGATAGTTGCTGTCCATCTCCGCGGCGAAGCCGCAGCTCGCGCCGGCGGACAGGCCATTGAGTTGCGTCCCCGTCAGAGTGAAAGTGCCATCGCCGTTATTGGCGACGCTGCTGATGGTCGGCTGCCAGGCTGCTTGCGGCGCGCCGGCGGGCGTATACACGTAAAGCTGGTTGGATCCGTAAGTAAACAGCGCCTGCCCAGTGGGCAGCACCAACATCCGGGTCACCCAGGACGGCTGTTTGGAAAGATCGACGGCAGAAGGCGTGACATCGGTAAGAGAGCTATCGTTCGGATCGAATTCAAAGATATGAGTCGGACCGCCGTAGCCCGGCGGCGTCGCGCTCGCTGCAAACAGGACGTGTCCGTTGGGCAGCATCGCCGCTGCGGCTTCGTTGCCTCCCAAACCGCCAGGAATGACCGGACCGGCGGTCCAGGTGTTCGTCGAGGGATCGTACAGGGCCGAATTGCTGTCGGCCCCCACCTGAAAAACTTGACCGTCGGGGAGCAGAACGGCGGGGCCGATCCTGGGTCTGGTACCAGCTTGCAGCGCGACGGGCACGGTCCCGGCGTCGACCCAGCTCATCGTCGAGAGATCGAGTCGTTGAGCTTCTGTCGAACCGGGTCCGAAACTGTCGTTCAGATCATAAGACAGGACGCTGCCATCCGGCAGTTTGGTCCAGGTTTCATACCAGCTCGAGTCGTTATAGAGCTTTGTTGGGCCAGGCGACCAGGCGTTCGCCACCGGATCGTAGATGTAAGTTTGCGGGCCATTCATCGACCCCGCCAGGACCGTGCCATTCGGCAGGAGCATCGTTGGGCCACCGAACGTTGGCTCCGGGAAATTCGGGATATTCGTCCAGGTATTAGTGATCGGGTTATAGATTTCACCGGTGTTGTTCCAAACTCTGTTGGCGCCGCTGGCGTTGTACTCGCCCCCCAGAACGAAGACGCGGCCGTCCTGGAGCACGTTCGTGGCGTCGAAATCAGTGATGAGACTATCACCCGCTGCCTGCGACCAAGTGCCGTTGACATAGCTGCCGGTAGCGTCCGGAGTCAGTTTGAACCAAGCATTGGAAGTGTAAAGGTTCGCTGCCGAAGCCAACACGGTGCCGTCGGAAAGCAGCTCCATGGTGCCGACGTTGGAGGTTGGGGTCGGGGCGACATGGGCCAGGGCCGTCCAAGTGCCGGGGGTTGCGGTGAGCATCATTCGCGGTTCAAGTGCCTCCATCCCGGGGCGCCGAGCGAGGGTGCGTCGTCGATCGGCGCGAGTGCGGAGAGATTTGGAATCGGAACGCTGGCGTCGCTTGGCCTTGGCCTGGAACATGATTGGGATCCTTGTTGGTTGTGGGTCGGCTTGTGGCGATACGATTTCGAGTAGGTCAGGCTTTCGAGCCTGACTCCCGCCGGTGGAAGTCAGGCCGGAAAGCCTGGCCTACGGCTACGGCTGTTTCCCTACTCAACAGTGCGACAAACGGCCTGCGAACCCCTCACAAAAACTTACGCAAATTGACGCAGATTCACGGTGTTTGCTGGTTTGTGGATTGGTTGATCGTCCGGCTAGGATCGTTTTACGCGACGAGGTACAATTAAGACATCAATCCTCAAGTGGAGTTGTCCGATGACGCTTACTGCAAACGCCATCTACGAAAACGGCGTGCTGAAACTGGATCAACCGTTGCCGCTCAAAGAGCATGAAAAGGTCCGGGTCACGGTCGAGCCAAACGTTAGCCTGGCACAACAGACCGCCGGAATGATCGGCTGGACAGGGGATGTCGAGACCTTTGAGCGGATTCTTAAGGAAGCCGAAGAGACGCAGTATCTATGACCTTCGACGACCTGCCGGCTGGCGCCGTTGTTTTCCTGGACGCGAACCTGCTGGTCTATCACTTCGCTGCCCATCCGACTTTCGGCACTTCTTGTTCGAGACTGATTGAGCGTATTGATAAGAAAGAGATTGCGGCGTTCACGTCCACTCATGTCCTGAGCGAAGTTGCTCATCGCCTGATGACCTACGAAGCCTCCAACGTGTTTGGTTGGAAATCCAAGATTGTTGACCGCTTGAAGCGGCATCCGACCGAAATCCAGAAGTTGCAGTCTTTTCGCCAGGCGATCGAGAGAATTCCCCAGCTTGGAATTCAGATTCTGACGATCCCAGCCCATCTGGTCGCCGCCGCTGCCGCGCTGAGCATTCGATACGGACTGTTGAGCAACGATGCGCTCGTGGTTGCAATCATGCAGGCCCAGGGCCTCACAAGCCTAGCCAGCCACGACGCCGATTTCGACCGCGTGCCCGGGCTGGTGCGATACACCGCCGCCTGAATCAGCGCGCTTGCCTGTCCATGTCGCAGGTCGAAGAGATTGAGGCGTCGATAGTCCGTGATTCGTTGTCATTCGCTTTTGGCTCAACCAGTTGGTGAAAGGGAGGCTATCCACAGATGACACAGACGAACCTAGCGCGGCCTAACGGCCGCAACCAAATGCGCGCGTCTCTCGTACAGTCCTCCGGATAGTAGCACAGATTGGGATCCGCACGACGACGGAGAATCTGTGTGCATCTGCGTCATCTGTGGACAAAAAGCGGTTTCATTTGCCGGATTTGTTTGTCACGGCGGAGGCTGGCTTCGACTCGGTTGCTGACTCCGGCTTCTTGGTTGGCGGAGTAAGCTCTATGGGCACGGTGGGATTCGCTTTCTCGAACTCGGCCAGTTTTGCCTTCCAGGCGGCGACTTTTTCCGGCTGTTTCGTCGCTTCGTACAATTGCACGAGGCGCTGAAGCGCATCCCCCAGACGCGGTTTGAAAGAGGGGGGGATTCTGGCTGCGCGATCCTGCATCCCTTCGTAGCCGGAGATTAGCAGCGGCTCGGCCTCGGCGTATTTCTTCAGCCCCAGCAGCACTTCCCCCAACAAGCTCCGGATCATGAAGTTCCACCAATCGTCTGGGCGCACTCTTTCGCGGATCTCTAAGAACTCTCTGGTCAGTGGCTCGGCCTCGGCCAGCCGGTTGGCATCCACGTAAGCGCTCACTAGGTTGTTCATCGAGCTAAGGGTGTCGGGGTGTTCTGGTCCGAGTATGGCTTTCTTGAATTTGAACGCCTCTTCAGTCAGCCGAATAGCCTCGTCGCTCCGCCCCGCGTCTGAATAAGCGATCGCTAGATTGCTCATCACGGTGAGCGTGTTGGGGTGCTCCGGTCCAAATTTGGCCTTCATGAGTTTGAGCGTTTCCTCACCTAGTCGAATGGCGGCGATTGTGCGTCCAGCTCTTTGATAATCGGCCGCTAGATCGGCCATACTCGCGAGCGTATCGTGGTGGTCCGGACCCAGCTTAGCTTTCTCGAGTCCAAGCGCTTGTTCATACAGCCGAACGGCGTCGTCGCTCCGCCCTGCGTCTTGATAAGCGTTCGCTAGATTGCCCATCATCGCGAGCGTGTCGGGGTAGTCCCGGCCCAGTTTGGCCGTCATGATTTTGAGCGATTCCTCAAGCAACCGCACGGCCTCATCGAACCGTCCAGCCGCTCGATAGGCGTCCGCTAGATTCCCCATCGACGCAAGCGTTTCGCGCCGCTCCGGTCCCATTTTGGCTTTCCGAAGCTTGAGTTCTTCTTCACGAAGCTGAACGGCCTCGTCGACCCGTCCGGCGTCTTGAAAGGCGTTGGCTTGAATGCCCATCGCGTCGAGCGTTTGGGGATGCTGCGGACCGAGTTTGGCTTTCCCGAGGCTGAGCGCCTCTGCGATCATCGGGAGCGCCTCGTTCAGGCGACCTGCTCTCAGGTACGCGTCGGCTAGGGTGCACTTCGTCCAAAGGGTGTCAGGGTGCTCCGGTCCTTGTTTAGCCGTCCGGAGCTTGAGCACTTCCATATAAAGGGGAATGGCCTGGTCGAACCGTCCGGCGCTTCGGTGATCTTCCGCCAGGCAGACCATCGCTTGGGTCGTGATGGGGTGCTCGTGTCCCAGCTTGCCCTCGCAGACCTTGACGTTTTCTTCATCCAGCCGAAAGGCTTCGTCGAATCGTCCGTTGGCTCGATAAACGATGGTCAAGTTGTTTATCGCGTTGAGTGTATTGGCGTCGTCGCGGTCCAGTGCGCCGATTCGCAATTCGAGGGCTTGATCAAGCAATTGATTCGCTTCGTGCTCTAGTGCCAAACCATGATACGAATGTCCGATGAGTTCGAGCAGAAGTGCTTTAGTACGCGGATCGTCGGCGAACTTCTCTTGGACTTCCTTTGCCGATCGATCGAGGGCCTCGACGATAGTGACGGTACGTCCGTCGCGCTTTATATCACCGTTGGTGAAAGCGTTAAAGAAAAGCTGCTGAAAGGCATCTGCCGCTCGCTGCTTGATCGAGGTTTGAGCTTCCGCGTCGTAAGCGCGGATCGCCTGCCACGTACTAATCACCGTTCCCAGAACGAGAGCGATCATCACGGCTCCCGCTGTCAGCAGCGTCGCCTTGTTCCGCCGAGCGAATTTGCGAAAGCGGTAGCGGACCGAGGGTGGGCAGGCTTGCACTGGCTCGTCGTGCAGGTAGCGCTCCACGTCGCCGGCCAGGGCGCTGGCCGTCTCGTAGCGGCGGGTGCGGTCTTTTTCCAGGCACTTCATCACGATCCAATCCAGTTCGCCGCGGAATAGGCGGGTCAATTGTCGCGGGTCGCTCTTGCGCTGCGTGCCAACGGTGCTTGCCGCTTCGAGAGCGAGAGTCGTTAGCCGCGTGCTGGGCCGGGGCGGTTCTTCCTCGCGGATGATCCGCCGCAGCTCGTCGAAGGCGACGCTCTTCAGCCGCTGGCTGTCGAACGGCGTCGTGCCAGACAGCAGCTCGTACAAAAGCACGCCCAAGGAATAAATGTCGCTGCGGGTGTCGACATCCTGCGCGCTCAACTCTGCTTGCTCGGGTGACATGTAAAGCGGCGTGCCGATCAGTTGGGCGAAGCCCGTGAACAGAGTCTTGTCGGTGAGCTTCTGCCCAGTGGCTTTGGCCACGCCGAAGTCGATCACTTTCGCCAGCGGGCGGCCGTCTAGTTGCGTCACCAGCACGTTGGTGGGCTTGAGGTCGCGATGGATAATGCCCTTCTGATGGGCATGCTGCACCGCTTGGCAAATCGTGACGAATAACTCCAACCGCTCGCGGATTGAGAGCCTCTTTTCGTCGCAGTATTCGGTCATCGGCACGCCGCGGACCAATTCCATCACGAAGTAGGGCCGGCCGGTTTCCGTCGCCCCGGCATCGAGCACGCGGGCGATGTTCGGATGGTCCATCAGCGCCAGCGCCTGCCGCTCGGCTTCGAAACGGGCGACCACCTGCCGGGTGTCCATGCCTGCCTTGATGATCTTCAGGGCCACGCGGCGCTGCACGGGGCGAATCTGCTCGGCCATGAACACGACGCCCATGCCCCCTTCGCCGATTTGCTCCAGCAGCTTATAGGGACCGATCACCGTACTCGGGCCTTCGCGGAGCGGAAGATCGCTGGTGACGTCGGGGGCGGACGCCGGATGCTCGAGAAAGCTCCCCGCATCGGCCTGCGCCGCAAGCATGCGCTCGACGCGGCCGCGCAGCTCGTCATTGCCCGCGCAGGCCTCGTCGAGAAGAGCCACGCGCTCCGCGGAGGATTGCTTTCCCAACGCGGCAAAGAAGATCGATTCGAGGGGAGATGAATTGCTCATGGGAGACTTTCTTGAAGCAGTTTCAAAGCCGCGGGGGAGAAAGGGACAGTCCCCGTTTTGCTCCGCGGACTGCGCAAAAGGGGGTCAGTCCCCGGCGGCTTTGAGACAGCTTCACTAATGAACAGTGCGACAAACAGCCCGCGAACCCCTCACAGAATATCCGGGTTTGTGAGTCTAGCCGTTAGAAGCAGAGAACCACGGATTACACGGATTTCACGGATGAGATCGTGCAGCAAATGGATTCGCCCTTGTTTTGAAAATCCGTGTCATCCGTGAAATCCGTGGTTTGCTACATTTGGGTGAAGTTGCCCAGATTCTATGGATCGGGGTCCCGTGGTTGGTCCGCGAGTTCGGAAAACAGCCAGGAGCGGGCGAATGTCCAGTGGCGCTCGGCCGTGGCCAGGGAGATTCCGAGGGCTGAGGCGGCCTCGGGCATGGTCAGCCCGGCGAAGAAGCGGAGTTTCACCAGATCCGCCTTGGCCGGCTCGATGGCCGAAAGTTTTGTCAGAGCTTCATCGAGGGCGAGCAAGTCGAGCGACGGCGGTTCGGATACCGAGCAGGCCGAATCGAGATCGACGCGCCGCCGCTCGCCGCCGTGCTTGAGCCGCCGCTTATGCCGGGCCTGTTCGACGAGGATTCGCCGCATCGCCTCCGCGGCCGCGGCAAAGAAGTGCCCGCGGCTGTTCCAGCGCTGATCGCCGTCGCCGCCGACCAGCCGCAGATAAGCATCGTGGACGAGCGCGGTCGCCTGGAGCGTCTGTCCGGGTTTTTCTTGCGCCAAGCGCTGGGCGGCCAGTCTGCGCAATTCGTTATAGACGAGCGGCAAGAGTTGCTCGGCCGCACTTGGATCACCTTTTTCGACGGCGGACAGAATCCGCGTGACGTCGTTCATTTTGGCGTCGCAATGGAGGCCCGCGGAACTTCTAGTGAGTCGAGCGGCATGCTCGGTCAGGCTCGGAATTGTCGCTATCGATCCGACCGACCGGATGGAATCTCACGGTCGGAACATTCCCCCCACGATAGGCGTCCTGACAAACGAAGTCAAACGATGGAAGATCTGCCCTGTCGCGCCGGTTTTCGTGAAGCCTTCCCCAGACCTTATCGGGCAGCGTACGGGTCGCGAGAGTGTTGAAATAGAGGAGATGGATTGCGGATGCTGATAGCGCAAATCCGATCGCGCTCATCGATTGAGCTAATTGCACCGCTAGCGCGCTTGAGTAAGCAAGCGACACCGACCGCACGACCGCGCCCGGTCGAGAGACGGCACTCATCTTCCCGATAAGTAACACGGCGGCGGGCGGCGGACTTCCGTGGACGCAATTTCAGAACTGCCGATCGTTGTGCTCGGTCACCGCCGGGTGAAGGCTTCCCGTTGATCCAATTCGCTCAGTCAATCGCTATGTTCGCCCGGTCTTTTTCGTGTCGTTCATTGCCGAGTTGGTATCTCGGTTTACCGCTCTGCCTCGCTCTGTGGTGCAGCTTAACGGACCTCTCGCGAGCCGAACGGCCGCGCGATCGCTCGGAGAAGAACGCCGTTCGCGGGTTGACTGGCGATTTTGACGGTATTGGCTTCGTGCTCTGGATTTCGCGAGATCAGGCACAACAGCTTCTGCCGAAGAACCCCGACCTGCGGTTGGACTACCCCGGCGGCGGCCAGCGCTATCCGATCGTGCTTCTGCTCGGCGCGCAACAAGACGTGGGGGTGCAATTCGGGCGCGGATATGTCCATCCGCGGTTTCTCAAGCATTACGAGAACGCCTACGTGATCGTGCCCTATTTGCGGCACCCGGCGCTCGCGAGCTACGGCTACACATTTTCACGGATTTATGTCTCGGACGAGCGGATCGTCGAGGACGGGACCAAGCTGAATCACTCCCCAAAGGTCCATGCCGAGATCGAAGACCAGTCGGACCGGTTTGTGATAAACTTTGAGGGGCAGCGGCGGATTGACCTGGCGATCCGAGAACGGCCGACCACCGGCAATCTTGCCGGCGGTGCCACCGAAGGCAATGTCCGCGAAGCTTCGTCGCGCAACAGCGGCAATCCGCCCTCGACGCCCGATTTTCTGCGCGAGGTCTTCAAGCAACCGAAAATCGAGTTTTCTCCGAATCCGCACGTCTTCGATTTCGACTTCATGGCCGAGGCGTCGGCGGTCCGTCCGGTGGAAGTCTCCGGCACGATTATCTTGCAGCCAGCGGCAGGTTCGGCGGCCGGCGCGGCCGACATTGCGGCCCTCGCACCGGGCCATCAAGTCGAAGCGATCCACTTTTCCAGTCATTGGACGAAAAAGCCGGAATAGATGACGTCCGGGCAGATTTGCGGCTCTGGGCAAATCATTTCGGCCCGCTTGGTAAGAACGCCTAACAAATCCGGCTGGGCGACGGGGAACAGTCCCCGCCGGATTTGTTAGGCCTGTTAAGCGGTGAGGGATTTGCCGATTTTTTCGAGAGCCCCAGAAACGATTGTGCCGATGATGGAGTAGGCACAGACTAGGGGGAATCTGCCAATGAGCCAGCCGATCGTTCAATCGCTTTGGATCGGGGCGCGCCTGTCGGTCATGGAGCAGCTTTCGATCCGATCTTTCCTCAAGCACGGACATCCGTTTCATCTCTACACTTACGGAGCGGTCCGCGATGTTCCCAAGGGCGCCGTCGTTCGTTCAGGGGATGAAATCTTGCCTGAGCGCGAAATCTTCCGCTACGAAGCAGACGGTTATGGAAAAGGGAGTGTGGCCGCGTTCGCAAACTTCTTTCGCTACAAGCTGCTGCTCGAACGCGGCGGCTGGTGGACCGACTTGGACAGCGTCTGCATCCGCCCGCTCGATTTCGCCGAGGAGCACGTGCTTGGTTACGAGCGCGAGCCGGACGGGCGACGGCAAGTCGCGGTGGGATTGATCAAGGCGCCGATCGGTAGTCCGCTGATGGGATATTGCTGGCAGCGCTGTCAGCAAACGGACCGCGCTCGCCTGGTGTGGGGCGAGACCGGGCCGCGACTCATGGCCGAGGCGATCGAGCGCGTGCGCGTGCCAGTGCGGCTTCTTGAGCCGGCAGCGTTTTATCCGATCGACTATTGGCAGATTTGGCAGTTGATCCGCGAGCGGCAGATGCCCGAGCGATGCTATTCGATTCACCTCTGGAACTCGATGTGGCGACGGGAGCGATTGGATCCAGATGCGGTGTACGATCTGGAAAGCGTCTATGAGCAGCTCAAGCGGCGGTTTGGCGTCGCTTCGCCGGTCGGCGCGGATTATGGCCCTGGCTGGCTGAGCATCGGGAAACTGCGGCTGCGGCAGTTCAAGTCCGGTCTGCGGAAAACCCGCCCAGTGCTCCGGGCCGCGTAACGATCGGCAGGTGATCGCATCGTCAATTCTTGGCCCATAGGCCGCGGCCGGCGCGGCGAGCGTCGTCGGCGGCCAGTCCCAGGCGGCGCTTCATCGAGGACGACGAACAGGGCGACTTCGGCGCCATTCGCAGCAAGCCGGCCCGCAGCAATTCTTCGTTCAGCATTCGACTACCGTGCTGACCATCAACCCAGACGTAGGCCAAATAGCTGCCATCGGCGTCCTGCCGTGTTCGATCGAATTGAAGTCGCGTTTCGCCCTCCGCGATGAGCCGACGAGTGAAGCTGAGCGCCGCGGCAGATCGCGCTTCAGCGATCGCGTTTGACCCATCGTGCCCGGTTCGACGGTCCAACGGTTCAACTCCGAGCAGGTGAACCTTGACATGATTGGTCAACTCGAGCCGGTCGGCGGCCAAAACTTCGGCAACTTTGTAGTTGCCCTCCGGTAGATCGACAACGGCGTCGTTTCCGCTCAATTCCCATTGCGCCGCGACGAACGCTAAGACAGAAAACGCGATCGCAATCGGCCGCCAGTGGAGACGACGGAAGCTCCGCGATCGGGCCGGCGCTAGCGCAAGCGACGCGATCCGCAGGCCGGCCAACGATCCGATCTCGCAAGACGGCGCCAACTCGCCGTCAAGGATCGTGCGATCGAGTTCGAGCGGAGCGACCACGTGAGACGCCCTCCGTAGCAAACGTGGACGGCCGGTTCGGCGCGCCCCAATTCAGTTTCTCTTGAAGTCGAACTCAGTTCTTGCTGAAGTCGAACTGCTTCGCCGCCTCGCGCCCCAGCGGGTTCTTGACAAACTTCTTGCGGCACTCTGGGCAGAGATCGAACCGGAGCTGCTGATACACATCATCTCCTACCGCGTCGCTGCCAGCCTCTTCCATTCGCTGGAGGATCTCCTGCATCTCTTGTAAGTGGTCGCGGTCGTCGCCGCCGGCGTCAACCTCCACCGGATCGATCGCGGCATATACCTCGATCTTGATGACGTAGCGGAGATCTTCCTCGGCGTCGATCGGTCGCTTGCACAGATCGCATGAGTAATGAATCATCGAGTGCTCCTCACCATGGATGTGGCCGGCGTGCATCCAAGACGCCGCTTTGTACAAATGCCAATTTCATCCTAATGCGAATCCGCGGCGCGGAGCAACCCACGATTCCCGATTTTTTTGCCCCGATCAGGTATCTGGCAGATTCTGACCAAGCGGTCGCTTGACAACGGCGCCGCGGCGTGCTTCAGAAAATGGGATGCGCGACCAACGACGAACGATGACGAATCGGTCAATTGCGTCTGGTTTCGCGGGCGGTCAATGACTATATTAAATGAAAGTTCGGCAGGGTGCGATCGGCCGATGTGCGCGATGGCCAGGCCGGCTTGGTTGGCGAGCGCACTGTTGCGGGCGCGGATGCTCCCTGCGGTCCCTCCTCGCGGTGCCGGTCGCCCACGGTGATTGGTTTCTACGAAGCGCTGGATTCATCGAAGGGGCCAGTCCCTAATTCGTCCGACAGGCGAGTAGCGAGAGGGGAGGTTTTCATGACGCAAGGCGTGCCGGCCGGCGCACTGAGTTCCAGCGTTCTGGTTTTGAATCGGTTCTACATGGCGGTCCACGTGATCAACGTGCGCCGTGCCGTGGGGCTCTTATTCCGTGAATTGGCCGAGGTGATCCATCTCGAAGAGGGCCAATACGCCAACTACGATTTCGAGTCGTGGCGGGAGATCAGCGCGCTCAAGGCCGCCTTCAAGGAACCGCACGAGGACTGGATTCAAGGGGTGAACTTCCAGTTGCAAGTGCCGCGCGTGATTCGGCTGCTGTTCTTCGATCGTGTGCCGCGGCAGACGCTGCGATTCAACCGCCGCAACATCTTCGCCCGCGACGGCAATCAGTGCCAATACTGCGGCCGCCATTTTCCGACGAGCGAATTGAGCCTGGACCACGTCGTGCCGAGGAGCCGCGGCGGCGACACCTGCTGGGAGAA
>DASZFO010000005.1 GCA_035939775.1 Pirellulales bacterium
TCGATCACCGGGGTGCTCCTGCGCGGGCAAGACAACAACATCCTCACCCAGGTCGGCTTCGTCGTGCTGATCGGTCTCGCGGCGAAGAATGCGATTCTGATCGTCGAGTTTGCCAAGCAGCTCGAGGACCAGGGCCGCGACCGGTTTGCCGCGGCGGCCGAGGCCGCACGGCTGCGCCTGCGTCCGATCCTGATGACCTCGCTCGCCTTCATCTTCGGCGTAGTGCCGCTCGCCTGGGCGACCGGCGCCGGCGCCGAATTGCGGCAGGCACTCGGAACCGCGGTGTTCGCCGGCATGATCGGCGTCACCACGTTCGGCTTGATCTTCACGCCGGCCTTCTACGTGATTTGTCGCTGGCTCGCGACCCGCGGACGCAGGCCAACGCCCGCGGCGGCGCTGGCAAGTCCGGCGGAATGAAGGCTGGGCGTCTTTGTACGAGCGGTTGGTTTTGTAGAGCCTTGGAGGATACGATGGATCGCCTCGCCAGCATGCACGCGTTCGTTCAGGTCGTCGACAGCGGCAGCTTCGCAGCGGCCGCCAAGCGCCTCTCCGCGTCCCCCGCGAGCGTCACCCATCATGTCCAATCCCTCGAAGACCATCTCGGCGTCCAGCTGCTTAATCGCACCACGCGCAAGCTCAACCTCACCGAAGTGGGACGGGATTTTTACGAGCACAGTTCGCATATCCTGGCGCAACTCGAAGAGGCCGAACGCTCCGCAGCCACCTTGCAGAAGAGCGCGCGCGGATTGTTGCGGGTGAACACGTCCGAGGGCCTCGCCCGGGTGCTGGCGCCGCTGATCGCCGAATTCAGCGCGGCCTATCCGGATGTGTCTTTCGATCATCCGGCGAGCCGGCATCTCTCCGTGAAGGTACGGGCCTTCCTCGATTTTCTGGCGAGGCGGCTAATCAGCAATCCAACCCTGGGCAGCTGGGTGCCAACTAATCTCATTGCGCTCGATCGGCGGCCTTCGGGCGAGCTTCGTGTTTCAGGATGATTGATGCGTGGTGGCCGACAAACATCCGCGACTCCAGCAAAGAAATCGTCAGCGCGAAGCTTGGCAAGCTCCCGGATTAGAAAGTACAGCCATGTGGGATGAGAGTCGCCGACTAGCCAAGTCGCGGATTCGCTCTTCCGCCGGAGCTCAGTTCGAATTAACCAAACATTTCTGTGATCGCACGATTCGTCCGCCGGGTCTGGACACTTGGGAAAGTCAGAACTACTGGATCGCAATTGCGGTCCGAGCCAACCTTCCCCCAATTCGGCAATGTCAGGCTTGCGCCCGACCGACGCCGTCGCGGAGTTTCAACAAACCTGCCGTCTTTCTTCACACGAGCGAGTCGGTGCTCGGCGGAGCTTTCACTTCGAAACTTGGCACAAGATCGTCCAAATCGGCGCAAATGGCGGCAATTCTTCTTTCAAGCAGGCACGTACATTAGCCGCAAGCGTGCGAACCGACCAGGTCGCCGCGTTCGATAAGGAGCATGACATGAACAAGGCAGTGGTGGGATTATCCATCGTGTTGGCGTTGGCAGCGACACCCGCGTTGGGGCGAACCCAGTTTCATCGCGCGCATCCGGCAACTTGCCACTCGACCTATGATCCGAGCGATTGGCGGACTTGGCCGCCGAGCAAAGCCAACGACGTACCGTGGGCACCGTTCTGAGTCGTGAGTCCGGCCAAGCCACCCGGCTA
>DASZFO010000006.1 GCA_035939775.1 Pirellulales bacterium
TGCGTCACCGAACCTGACGAAGCCCAAGCCCTCCTCCTGCACCGCCTCGGCCTGACTCCGCCCCGCCGCCTCCGCCGACTCGACAACCTCATCCAAATGTAGTGAAATAAACCCCCTCAAACCGCACCTAACTCCTTTGCCGAACGACGAAACTCTCTAACTTGGGCTAATTTGCCCACAAACGGGGCAAGACGAGAATCACGTCACTCGGCGCCGAATCAGTTTCGCCACTGCCGGCCGATTGCTTCGAGCACATCATCGGTCATTAGGGAAATATCGACGTCGGTCGCCGAAGACAGCGAGGCCGGAATCGCGGCCACCCATTCCAGATCGGCTGCATCGTCGAACGCGTCCGCAACAGCGTCGCGATGCAGAAAACCGCCATTTCCGTTTGCAACGATGGCAGACCGCCGGTCGGGCAAGTTCGCTGTTTCGGAAGTCGACGACAGGCCGCTGCTCGGCGCGACGGCGTGTGGAATCGGCGACGAGGCGGTGGCCGAGCCCGTCGTCGTAGCGGCCGTCATGATTGAGGTGGTTGACGCGGCTGAAACCGCCGTCGAATTGGCCGCGGTCAGCGCGCCCGGCCTCGCGGAATCGGATGTTGAGTCCGTTGCCGTGCCGGCGGTGTTGGCGGCCACCGTGGTCAGCGGATTGCCCGAAGCGTCCGACGCGCCGATGGTCACCATGCCGAAGCTGCCGGCCGTTCCGCCGATCACCAAGGCGCTTTGAATAATGTGGCTAGCGGTCAGACTGCTTCCCGCGTTGACCGTCAAATTGCCCGTCCCCTGGATGCCAATGCGAACGGTGAGGCTACCAGCGCCAGTCTGAGTTAGCGAGCGGTTGTTAGTCCAAGCACCGGCCGAGGAACCAGCGATCGTGATGTTTTGCGTTGCGTCGAGCGAAAGGATGAGAGGATCGGTCACGCCGGGCAAAGGTGAAAGGAGATTGATTGTTTGCGGTCCGGTGGGAAGCGAGAACTGCAAAGTATGCGTCTGGCCGGGCAACAGGCTGGCATCCAAAAGCGCTTGGCGCAGCGAGCCGGCGCCCGAGTCATTGGTATTCGTGACTTGCAGCAACTCGGCGGCGAACTTCAGGATCGTGATCGAGTAGGCGGGAAACGTTTGGGTGAAGCTGGTGCCCAGACCAGAGACGGTGTATGTCACCGGCACAATGTTGGTCGGGTTGGTAATGGAGTTGGTCGCGGTGCTCGAAGGCGCGGTCAAGCTCGTCATGGTCGCCGTCGAGGAGACCGTGTTGACGCCGGAGAGATTCACCGTCGTCATGTTGGCCGTTCCAAGAGTGTTGATGATTGTTAGGTAGTACGTCGTGCCGGTCTTCGTTACCAGGACTCGGAGGCCGTTCGCGCCGCTCACCGTGTCGGAGACCACGGTGGTCCCGTGGTTCTGAGAGAGCATGGCTTGCGCGTAATAGCTCGGCGAACCGTAGCTCGTCAAGCCATTGAAGCCGATCAGGTCCGGCGTCCATTGACCGCCGATGACGTTGACCCACAGCGGCGCGTACGACGACATGGTCACCAGGTCGGAGTTGCGTTCCAGGCCCAGCAGCCACGAGGCGTCGCCAAGGGCCGACTCCATGTTGTTGGTCGGCGAGCCTTGGTTGGCGGCGTACTCGCCGATGAAGATCTTGTTGGAACCGCGTGTCGCCGTGTCAAAGTAGCCCGAGTTCGCCTCGAACCACTGCGGGGTCTCGTAGAAATGCTCGTCGAGGACGTTGTACGGGCTGCCCCCCGTGCTGCTGCTGGTCGCGATGATCTGCAGCGACGGGAAGGCGGCGTGGATCGCGTTGTAGAACAACGGGTAGCGCGTCGGATAGGTCGAGGAGAAGAAGTCCTCGTTGCCGATCTCGGCGTAACTTACGTTATACGGGGCCGGATGTCCGTTCGCGGCGCGCTCCGCTCCCCAGATTGTCGTCGTCGGGTCCAGCACGTAGTGCAGCTCGTTGACGGCGTCCGTCACGTCGTTCGACAGCGTCGCGCCCATGTCCGATGTACCGTTGAGAGTGTAACCCGCGTAGACCGCCAGGATCGGCGAAGCGCCGATCTCCTCGGCCATCTGAAGATACTCGTCCAAGCCCATCCCGTCCGTCGACCAATAACCCCATGCCGAATTGTAGTGTCCCGGGCGGTTTTGCACCGGCCCCACCGTGTTCGACCACTCGAAGCGGGTCGCGTAGGTACTGCCCTCGAGGTAGTTGCCGCCCGGCACGCGGAAGATCGCGGGCTTGAGCGCCGCGAGCATCTGCATGAGGTCGACGCGCAGGTGGTTGGTCGCCGCCTGGTAGGACGGCGGGAAGAGGTACGTCGCGCCGAACCAGATGGTCGCGCCGTTCGCGGAGGAGCTGTTTGTCGAGATGACGAACCGATTGGTGGAGGTGGTCGGGGTATTCGCGCCCGTGGTCAGCGTCGCGGTGTACTGGGCCCACGAACTCGTGATCGACGAGATCGTCGCGGTCGCGTAAACCGTGCCAGTGGTCGACTCCAGGTCCACGGTCAGCGGACCGGTGAAACCGGAGCTGGCTTTTGCGTAAAACTGCACGCTGTACGAAGTGGAAGGCGCGACCGCCACGCCGAAGTAGCCACCGTTGGAGATCCCGGCGCGGGCCGAGGCGGAGACCCCCGAGGTGATCTTCAGCTTCCCGGACTGCGTCAGGGCGCCGGTCGGGCCGGTGGTCGTGTCGGAGGCGAGCGCGGCAGCTACCCCACTTCCCGCGATAGGCGCCCAGGCGTTCAGGGGATTCGTCGAGTCGTTGAAGCCACTGTTGCGAACCTCGTCGTTGTAGATGCCCCCCTCGCCGCCGTAGTTAATGTCCTCCATGAAGGCGCCGAAGAGGTTCGGCGAAACCGTGGCACCGGCGGTGCTCGTCGCAATGCTCACGACGGAGTTGCCACCGGTGCCGATGAACGCGGCGTCCCCCGCGCTCAACGGCGAGTTGTAGAAGTGCACGTCATCGATGTCGCCGTTCACAAAGTCGACGCGGGCGCCGTTGAACCTCCCGCCGCCGACGACGGTCGCGCCGGTTGCCTGCCAGCCGCCGCTGTAGGACACGGTGGATTGGAGGACGCCGTCGACGTAGAGCAGGAGTTGGCTGGTCGCGACGTCGTTCACGCCGACCAGGTTGTACCAGACGCCCGTCGAGGGGACGCCGGTCGCTTCGGCGCGGTAGGCCTGCGCGGCGATGCTGTCGGACGCGAGGCGGCTGAAGGCGAACTTCCCGGTATCGCCGGTCAACTGGAGATAGAATCCCGATGTCGCCGACCCATCGATCGAGACGAAAGTCTGATATCCGCTGAGAGAGTTCAACTTCACCCACGCGGAGACCGAGAACGGCAGCGCGGTGTTGATGACCGGCGAGGCGAAGGTCGCGTTGCTGGTCGCGGAGCCGTTCACCGCCAACGAGTTCGAGCCGATTTCCCCCGCGGCCCAGGATGCGCCGGAGCCAAGCGTCAGCGTGTTGCCGTGTCCTGAATAGTCGGCGGCGGTGGTCCCCGTGCCCTCGTCGAAGGGATACTCGGCCGGCTGATCGAGCGCGGCGACCTGCGCGGCCGACAGTGCCGAGGAGAACAGCTCCACGTCGTCGATCGAGCCATTGACGTAGTCGACTTGGCCGCCGCTGTAGAACCCGTGCCCGATCAGGGTATTGCCGTTCGCCGCCCAGCCGGCGGTGTATGGAGTGCTGCCTTCCGATTGGCCGTCGACGTACAGAGTGAGCGTCCCGGCACTGGCGTCATCGACCCCGACGATGTGGTACCACGTGCCGATGACCGGTGCGGTGGACGCTGAAATGTAGGTGGCGGGACCGTCCGCGTCAGACGACAGGCGGGAAAGGGCGAAGGTTCCAGTGTCGCCGCGCAGTTGGAGGAAGAAGCCTGCGACGTTGGTCCCGGCGATCGAAACGACGGTCTGGTAACCGGAGAGCGAGGCGAGGTTCACCCAAGCGGAGGCGGTGAAGCTGCCGGCGGTGTTGACCACGGGCCCGGTCGCGGTAATCACCCCGGTCGAGGTGCCGGTGACGCCGATCGCGTGAAGCCCGACGTTCCCGGCCGCCCAGGACACGCCCGCGCCGAGGGTCGCGGTATGGCCATTCCCGGAGGAGTCGGCGGCGGTCGTACCTATGCCCTCGTCGAACGTCCAGTGTGCCGCTGGGGAGGGCACGGTCGGGATGGTCCCACCGGACAAGAGCGTGCGGGCCTCCAACGACTCAACCACGCACGCCGCGGCGTAACCGATGCGCTTGTGCGACCGCCCCGGCCGGTGGCTGATGCTCTTTCGGAATTTGGAAATAAATAGCGATGCCCAAAACGATCTTAATCTCGGCGCGCGCATACCAGACCATCCCACGGAAGCCGGCCGAAAGCGAGGTGATGAGGCGAACCGGCGGTAGCGGTCTTAACGTCGGCAGATTCGAGTCTAACGTGCGACCAGCCGGTAGACAACTCACTTTGAACCTCGTGCTCGTCTCGCGCGGCGGTCTGGATGCCTTGCGCATGCAATTCGCGAAATCTTCGGCTCCTCCACGACATCTGTAGATTGAAGG
Organism: Pirellulales bacterium; assembly: GCA_035939775.1. Taxonomy (NCBI): domain Bacteria; kingdom Pseudomonadati; phylum Planctomycetota; class Planctomycetia; order Pirellulales; species Pirellulales bacterium. The sequence continues at coordinate 4,555 of DASZFO010000006.1, forward strand.
CATTTATCGGTCCGCTCGGCTTTCCGGCTTTCCGAATTTGCCAATTTGCAGTTGCAAACTCCGCCCGGAGTGATAAACTGACCCGCTTAACGTAAAGCGTTGGCACCATTCACAGTAACGTAGGGCGTCCAGAGCAGATGACCATCACCAAAGACCGCAAACAGACGCTGATCGGCGATTTCCGGCGGGCGGATAGCGACACCGGCTCGCCCGAGGTGCAGATCGCCATTTTGACCACGCGCGTCGGCGAACTCACCGAGCACTTGCGGACGCACAAGAAGGACTACTCCAGCCGGCGTGGTCTGTTGATGATGGTAAGTCGCCGGCGCCGCTTGCTGGATTATTTGAAGCGCGTCGATCCGCAGCGGTATCTCGACATCATCGGCCGTCTGGAAATCAGAAAGTAGGAATGAGAAATTGAAAGTACGAGTTGAGAAATCCATCGGTTCGGGCATTTTATCAATTGAAACGGGGATGTTGGCCAAGCAGGCGGCCGGAAGCTGCCTGGTGCAGTTCGGCGAGACGGTCGTGATCACCGCCGCGACGACCGGCCCGCCGCGGCAAGCGGGGGCCGACTTCTTTCCGCTGACCTGCGACTACCGCGAGCGAACGGCCGCGGCCGGAAAATTCCCCGGCGGCTTCCTCAAACGGGAAGGCCGCCCCACGATGAAGGAAACGCTCACGTCGCGGCTCATGGACCGCCCGATCCGGCCGCTGTTTCCCGCGGGCTTCCGCGACGAAGTACAGATTCAGAGCTTTGTCCTAGCCAGCGACCGGCAAAATGATGGCGACGTGCTGGCGATGAACGGCGCCTCGGCCGCGCTCGGTCTCTCGCCGCTGCCGTTCCAGGGGCCGATTGCCTCGGTCCGACTGGGCCACGTCGATGGTCGCTTCATTCCGTTCCCCACGCAGGATGAGCTGGAGGATAGCGATCTCGACTTGATTGTCTCCGGTAGCAAGACGGCCGTGCTGATGATCGAGGGCTTTGCCCGCGAGATGCCCGAGGAGTTGATGGCCGACGCGATCAACGAATGCCAACGGATCATTCGGGCGATTTGCGAGTTGCAAGAGGAATTGTTTGCGAAGGTGGGCGTGCAGAAAGCGCCCTTCACCCCGGCGGCCCCGAGCGCCGTATATGAGCAACTGAAGAGCCGCTATTACGACGCTTTCAAGACCGCCAAGCAGACCGAAGGGAAGCAGCTCCGAGCGGCGGCCGTCAAGGCGCTCAAGGAGAAAGTGGCGGCCGAGACGATTCCCGATCCGGCGGCCGCTGGAGCGATTGCCGCGGCGGAATTTGACGGCGCTTGGCATCATTTGGAAGAGCGCGTCGTTCGCGACGCGATTCTCTCCGGCACGCGCCCCGACGGTCGGCCGACGAACGCGCTGCGGGCGATCGAGTGCCATGTCGACGTGCTGCCGCGGGTCCACGGCTCGGCCGTCTTCCAACGCGGCGAGACGCAGGCCCTCGTGACAGTGACGCTCGGCACCCCGCGCGACGAGCAGCGCGTGGACGGGCTGATCGAAGAGTATTCCAAGAAGTTCATGCTCGACTATTATTTCCCGCCGTTCTCCGTGGGCGAGACGAAGCCGATCCGCGGGCCAGGGCGGCGCGAAATCGGGCACGGGGCGCTCGCCGAGCGGAGCATCAAGCCGGTGCTGCCCGATCCGGATGAATTCCCTTATACGATCCGCGTTATTTCCGACATTCTCGAATCGAACGGCTCGAGTTCGATGGCCAGCGTTTGCGGCGGAACGCTCGGGCTGATGGCGGCCGGCGTGCCGATCAGCAATCCCGTGGCGGGTATCTCGATCGGACTGGTCAAGGAATCCGAATCGAAGTGGGTCCTGCTGACCGACATCATCGGCGACGAAGACCATTTCGGCGATATGGATTTCAAGATCGCCGGCACGCAAAAGGGGATCACCGGGATTCAGCTCGATCTCAAAGTCGATGGGATCAGCCCCGAGATCGTTCGGGCGACGATGGCCCAATCGCGCGAGGCGCGGATCGAGATTCTTCGCAAGATGCTCACGACGATCCTCCGGCCGAGATCGGATATTTCGCAGTGGGCGCCGCGGCTGTTGCGCACCCACATCGATCCCGAGAAGATCGGCGCGCTGATCGGTCCGGGAGGCAAGATGATTCGCAGCATTCAGGAATCGACCGGCGCGGTGATCGAGGTCGACGACGATGGCACCGTGACCATCGCCAGCCACGACGCTCAAGGGGCCAAGTCGGCGCTGGCCAAGGTCGAGGCCTTGACCGCCTCCGTCCAGATCGGCCGGATTTACGAAGGACGCGTGACCAGCGTCAAGGACTTCGGCGCGTTCGTCGAGATCATTCCGGGCAAGGACGGACTTTGCCACATCAGTGAATTGTCGGACGAATATGTCCACAGCGTCGGCGATGTCTGCAAGGTCGGCGACACGATGCACGTCAAGGTGATCGCCATCGACGATCAAGAGCGGGTGAAGCTCAGCCGCAAGCAAGCCATGCGCGAAATGGCGACCGCCGGCGATGGGAAATAAGGCCGACGATCAGCGCGGATTCGCCGATCTCTATACCGAGATCGCCGCGCTGGCGGGCGGGCTGGCCCACGAGATTCGCAACCCGCTCTCGACCATCCGGCTCAACATGGAGCTACTGGCCGAGGATTTCGCCGATTCGCAGGCGCCGCGCGACCGCCGGGCGGTCGCGAAGATCGCTCGCGTTCAGAAGGAATGCCAGCGGCTGGAAGACCTGCTCAACGACTTCTTGAACTTCGCCCGCCCGCGGCAGTTCAATCTCGAAGCGGCCGACCTGAATGCCGAAGTAGATCGCGTGCTCGACTTCTTTCGCCCCAAGGCCGACGAATCGAAGGTCGAGATCGTCCGCTATCTCGATCCGGACCTGCCGAGCGTCGTGCTCGATCGCGAGACGTTTCAATCGGCGTTGTTGAACCTCGTGCTCAACGCCCAGCAGGCGATGAAAGACGGCGGCCAGCTCGTGCTCCGCACCCGGCCAACGCCGACCGGCGTGGCGCTCGACCTGATCGACACCGGCTGCGGCATGGACGCCGAGACGCAAGCCCAGATCTTCAACACCTTCTACTCGACCAAGCCGGCCGGCTCCGGCCTCGGCCTGCCCACCGCCCGCAAGATCATCGAAGGGCACGGCGGGCAAATGAGCGTCGAGAGCGAAGTCGGCAAGGGGACGAAGTTCACGATCTCGCTCCCCGTCCCGCCGCGGCTGGTGGCCGCGCCGGTGGGCAAAGCGATTTAGACAGGAATTACAGGACTGGAAAACCCTATTTCCCCGCCTCGACCGGCTCGCGCGCCGGCGAAGACTCAACCGCGTTTGGCCGGCGGTCGAACTTGTGCAGCTCTTTGCCCGACGCGTTGAAGAAGCGGACGCTGAGCGTCTCGGGGGTGAACCGGAGCGTGGCGAAGCCGTAGCCGCCGTAACCGAACGGCCCGCGATCCTTTCGTTCCACTGCATAGCTCGATTGCCCGCCGCCGCCGGAGACGCAGAAGCTGGTTGGCCATCCGGGGATTTCCAGATGCTGCAAATTGTGGTCGTGCCCCGTGAGATAAAGTTCGACGTTGTATTTCTTGAACAACGGTCCCCATTCGTTGATCAGATATCGGTTCTAGTCCATCCGGCGCGAATTCGTTATTATCGCCAGGATGGTAACGACTGCCGCCCCGCAACACGACAAAGCGAAACCGGCCGACATTCGCGTGCTGATCGTCGACAACGATCAGTCGCACGCCGAAACCGTGGCCGAGAGCCTGCAGCGCGTCGGCTACGAATGTGAAGTGGCCACATCAGGTCCTCAGGGGGCCGAGTTGATCGAGCGCGAGACGTTCGACATCGTCATCACCGATCTCAAGATGGCCGATATCGACGGGCTCGAAATCCTCGCCCGCACCAAGCAGGCCCTGCCGGACGCGCAGGTCATCGTCGTCACCGGCTACGGCACGATCCCCTCGGCGGTCGCCGCGATGCAGCAAGGGGCATTCAACTATCTGCAAAAGCCGCTCGATCTGGGGCATCTCCGCGTGATCGCTGAAAAGGCCGCCGAGGCCGTTCGCTTGCGGCGGACGAATGTCGAGTTGAACCGCCGGCTGGACGAGAAATTCGGGTTCGAGGGAGTCGTTGGCTCCAGCCCGCAAATGAACGGCGTGATCGATCGCCTCAAGCGGATCGCCCCGACCGACGCCAGCGTGCTGATTCAAGGGGAAACGGGCACCGGCAAGGAACTCGTCGCCCAGGCCATCCATCAAAACAGCCCCCGGAAGAACAAGGCGTTCGTCGCCCTGAATTGCGCCGCCCTGAGCGAGAACATTCTGGAAAGCGAACTATTCGGGCACATCCGCGGCGCGTTCACCGACGCCTCGACCGATCGCATCGGCAAATTCGAATACGCTCACGGCGGGACGCTCTTTCTCGACGAGGTGGGGGACATGCCGCTGGCCACGCAGATCAAGCTGCTCCGCGTGCTGGAAAGCGGCGAGATCACGCGCGTCGGCTCGAACGATCCGATCCGTGTGAACGTCCGCATCCTCTCGGCCACCAATCGCAATCTCGAAGATTCGATCGCCGCCGGCACGTTCCGCAGCGATCTCTACCATCGGCTCAAGGTGGTGACGATCGTGCTCCCGCGGCTGGCCGAGCGGAGCCAGGATATTCCGCTGCTGATAGAGCACTTCATCCGCCAGTTCGCTAAGCGACATCACAAGGCGATCAAAAGCATGTCGACGGCCGCGCGGATGAAGCTGTTGGCCTTCGATTGGCCGGGCAACGTGCGTCAGTTGCGCAACACGGTCGAGAGCATGGTGGTCGTGGATTTCGACGGCGTTCTCGATCTCGACGACCTGCCGACGGAGTTGGCGGGCCCGGCGCCCGCGGCGACCGAGCCATCGCCCGGCAGCGTCACGAGCCTGGTGGGCAAGCCGCTGGTGGATATCGAGCGGCTGTTCATCGCCGAGACGCTCCGCTTCACCGGCGGCAACCGCGAGCACGCCGCGCAACTGCTCGGCATCGGCGAGCGGACACTGTATCGGAAGATCAAGGAATACGGATTGTGAAAAGCTTGGATGCGACGCCTGAAATCCGCCAACTATCGCCGAGCGTGATTAATAAGATCGCCGCCGGCGAAGTGATCGAGCGGCCGGCGAGCGTCGTCAAGGAGTTGATGGAGAATGCCGTCGATGCCGGGGCGACGCGGATCGACGTGGCGCTCGCCCAAGGGGGCGTCGAGCTGATTCGCGTGGTCGATAATGGCTGCGGGATCGCGGCCGAGCAGTTGGCGCTTGCCGTTGCCCCGCACGCCACGAGCAAGATTCGCGAGGCGGACGATCTGTTTCGTGTCGGCACGCTCGGCTTCCGCGGCGAGGCGCTGGCCTCGATCGCCGAGGTGAGCCGGACGGTGATTCGCAGCCGTCCGCCCGACGCCGCCGCCGGGGCTGAACTCGAGATCAGCGGCGGGCAACTCGGCCCGGTGGCCCCCTGCGGCTGCCCTCCGGGCACGCTCATCGAAGTACACAACCTGTTCTTCAACACGCCCGTGCGCCGCAAGTTCCTCCGCGCGACCCAAACGGAATTGGGGCACTCGACCGAGGCCTTCACGCGCCTCGCCCTGGCCCATCCCGATCGGCACTTCACGCTCCGCCATCACGACAAGCTGCTCCACGATCTGCCGCCGACCGAGGATTGGACCGTGCGGATCGCCGCGTTCTTCGGCGCCGAGCTGGCCGATCAGTTGATCCGCGTCGAAAGCCGCGACGGCCCGCTGCGGCTCTCCGGCTACGTCGCGAATCCGAGCCACAGCCGGGCGAATCAAAAGATGCAGTTTCTGTTCCTGAACGGCCGGGCCATCCGCGATCGCTCGTTGCAGCATGCGCTCGGCGAGGCGTATCGCGGCCTGTTGCTCACCGGCCGCTACCCGGTCGCCTTCCTGAAAATTGAAATGCCCGCCGAGGAGGTCGACGTCAACGTCCATCCCACAAAGCTCGAAGTCCGCTTCCAAGACGGCGGGCGAATCTACAGCCAGTTGCTCGGCACGCTGCGGACGCGGTTCTTGACGACCGATCTGACCGCCCGGCTCCAGCCGGCCGCGCCGGGATCGATTGCGGTGAGCGATCCGACTGAAGCGCACGACCCGAGCCACGCGGCACGGCTGCAAACCGAACTCGTCGCTTGGGCGAAGGGGCAGCTCGGCCAAGCGCTTGGCGCGACCGAAGCGACGAGCCACTTGGCAGCAGCCAATCACGGAGCGACCACGCTCGCCCCGCCAATCGACGTGCCGCGGCCGCAACTTCGGCCGCTTGAACTCGTGCGGCTGGACCGTGGAGCATCCGCCGGGGCGGGCAGCCATTTTGCCGGCGGCGCTGCGGCATCACTTTCCGCCGGACAAATCGCCGCGTCGGCGGCCTTGTCCACCGCAGACCAAATTAGCGCTCGTCCGACGGCCTCATTTCGCCACCGCTCGGCGGCGATTCAGGTTCACGATCGCTATCTGGTCGCCGAGACCGATGAAGGGGTCGTGGTGATCGATCAGCACGCGCTCCACGAGCGCGTGCTGTACGAAGAGATTCGCGAAAAGGTGCTCGCCGGAGCGCTCGAGACCCAGCGGCTGTTGGTGCCAGAGCCGGTCGATTTGAGCCCGGCCGAGAGTGCCGCGGCGCTGGCTGAAAAAGACTTGCTGGCTCGGCTGGGCGTCGAGATCGAGCCCTTCGGCGGTGGGACGCTGCTCGTGCTCGGCTATCCGGCCATGCTGGCCAAACTCCGCCCGGCCGAATTGCTCCGCGGGCTGGCCGCTCAGTTGCTCGAAGGGGGCAAAGCCCCGGATCGCCGCGACCTGCTCGACGAGTTGCTCCACATGATTGCCTGCAAAGCCGCCATCAAAGCCGGCGACCCACTTACCCCCGAAGAAGTCTCGGCCCTCGTCGAACAGCGCCACCTAGCCCAAGACAGCCACCACTGCCCCCACGGCCGACCGACGGCGCTGGTTTTCACACGGGATGAACTGGATAAACAATTCAAGCGAACTTAGCCGATCTTATTCGTCGCTTCCTTGATCGTTTTCGAGGCGTCTTTGCCGTCTTTGATTAGCTTCTCGGCGTCGGGCACCGACTTTTTGCTGCCGAACCAGGATGCCTTCTTTTTATTGACGAACTGCTCGAACGTCTTGAGGCTGGCATCGAGTTCGGCGCGACCGTTTTTGAGTTCGCTTTTGAGATCGGCTTTCCAGTCGAAGAGGAATTCCAGCTCCTTGTTGATCTTGCCCATTGCCGATTCCAGCTTCTTGAATTCGGGGTCGGCGGCCAGTTTCTCCTCCGGGTTTTCCTTTTGCATGCTGCGAGTGTCCCCCATTTTGTTGCTCGGCATGTACTTGTCGGTGACGGCCTGCATCTTGTCCATCAGCTTGGTGTGCTCGTCGCGTTTTTCGGCCATCTGGTCGGCCACGCTGATCAGGTTCATGAGCGGCTCTCGAAGATCGGCGATCTGCTTACTGATGGCATTGATGAACGCGGTGGTCTTCTTGCCCATGACAGAATCCTCTGGCGGTGGCGGAATCGAGTAAGAGCGCGGGCCGAGCTGTCTCGACCCGCGACGGCGTCCTGATCTGAGGCGAGGCCCGTCAGAGCCTATCCAAAAACCGCCTGGGCAAAGGGGACCGTCGCCGTTTTGCTGCTTCGCAAAAGGGGGACAGTCCCCGACGGTTTTCGGATAGGCTCTTAGTCCGGCTCGCCGCTCAATTCCTTCTTGACCTTGTTCGAGAAGGACGACAGCTTGGCGAGCTTATCCAAGGCCGTCTTGGCGGACGCGGCGGCCTTTTGGGTTTGCGCTTGCTCCTTGTCGATTTCCTTTTCTTCTTTCTTGTATTCTTCGAGCGGCGACTTGGCCATGAACGATCTCCTGCGGATGACGGCGCGGCGGTTCGCATGCCGACGATTCACGACCGATCATAGCCGCCTCCCGTGGCGGATGTCAAACTCGGCGGCCCCTCTTGCCCCGCTCCGGCAATGTCTTATAATGAGGCGGTGAACGGCCCCCCTCGCCAAGTTCTTGCGGCGGGTATTCGGCCGGTTTTGCGCCTCGCGCGAAATCTTTCGCGGCCCCTTTGACAACCCACGGCGACTCCGGTATAGTTGCCTCCTTCCGACTTATTCCGGCGGGTTCGCGTATTTGAAGATTGCGTGGCCAGAGGCCAAGTTCGATTGCAGGCCGGGATTTACGATCCGGGCCTGACCAGACGAGCTTGGCCCCTGTCCATTAAGACAGTCAGCTGGAATCGCGGAGTTGGCCTCGTACAAGGCTGACAAGCGGCTACGGCTGGGCAGTTCTTTGACAATTTGGTTTGTGGTAATTGGCATCTTGAATGAACGAAGCGATGCGGTGTGACGCTCGAAAGGGCGAAAGCAGCGCGTCGTGTAAGTTCTCCAAGGCTCTTAGCACGCATTCGTTCCCGATTGGGCCGCAAGGCTTGAGCGGGAAGGAATGCAGAGAAAGATAAAAAACGTTACCTCGACCGTGGTGTCGGCGCGCTTGCCGGCGATGACGGTCGAGAACAGTAGCTAACCAAGGATCGAGGGCGATTGGACCGAGCTGCTTCGCGAGAAGCGAGCGCTTCGCAAGAGGCGCGAGTTTCGCGAGCGGCGGCGCGGGATCGAGAGCGTTCGATAAAGGTGGTCAAGCTACTAAGGGCACATGGGGGATGTCTTGGCGTCAGAAGGCTTTGAAGGGCGTGGAAGACTGCGATAAGCTCGGGGAAACTGTCAAACGAGTGTTGATCCCGAGATACCCGAACTGGCAATTGCTGAATCCATAGGCAATTGCGGCTAACGCGGAGAATTGAAACATCTTAGTATCCGCAGGAGAAGAAAGAAAACTCGATTTCCTCAGTAGCGGCGAGCGAACGGGAAATAGCCCAAACCGCGGAGGTTTTCCTTCGCGGGGTTGTAGGGCCTCTCACATGGGAGTTACCAAGTGGTCTGCTAGCAGAACGAATTGGAAAGTTCGTCCATAGAGGGTGAAAGGCCCGTATGCGAAAGCGGCACCACCTCCCGAGAGGTACCTGAGTAGGTCGAGTCACGTGGAACCTCGACTGAATCCACGGGGACCATCCCGTAAGGCTAAATACTCTCTGACGACCGATAGTGAACTCAGTAGGGCGACTGAAAGATGGGAAGAACCCCTGCTAGGGGAGGACAGTGAACCTGAAACCATGTGCCTACAAGCGGTCGGAGCGCTATGGTCTCTTTGAGACAATGCGTGACGGCGTGCCTTTTGCATAATGATCCGGCGAGTTACCGTCAGCGGCTCGGTTAAGGTCTTCAGGACCGGAGCCATAGGGAAACCGAGTCTGAAATGGGCGACATAGTCGTTGGTGGTAGACGCGAAACTG
>DASZFO010000007.1 GCA_035939775.1 Pirellulales bacterium
GATTTGAAGGTCGCGCTCCGCCCTGGGCCGCGGCTTTTTGTGCGTCGTTCGATTTCTGCAATCGCGCGGAATCGAAAGCACACGTCGAGTGATTTCCTGCCTCGTTCCTTCCTCGATATTCCAAACCATTCCGTAGCAATCTTCGCGGACCGCGTTTTTTGCGAGTGAGGAGTCCTGCCATGCCTGCTTGGGCACGGATCGTTAAATTCAGCGCGGCCGCCGGACTGGCGGTGCTCTTGTTGCCGGGATGCTGCTGCTGCCTCTACGACCAGATGCGAGCCTGCCAGTGCCAGTCGGCCTACCTTTGTCAGCAGAATCAGATGCTCGCCTCTTCCAATTGGCAGGCCACGATCGCCTCGGAACAGATGCAACGCGCGCTCGCCACAGCCAATCAGCGTATCGACAATTTGAACGCCGAACGCAGCCAGTTGCAGCAGCGCTATATCGCGCTTTTGGACAAGCAGCGCGGCCAGCCGAGCCCGCTCTCCCCCGAGGCGACCGAGCGGTTCAAGAAACTGCAGGAGAAGTATCCGCAGTTTGAGTTCGATCCGCACACCGGAGTCAGCAAGTTCTCCAACGACGTGCTCTTCGCCTCGGGCAGTTCCGAAATTCGAGACGACGGCAAGCGGCTGTTGACCGAGTTCGCCAAGATCATGAACGACAGCGACGCCCGCAAACTCAATATCCTCGTAGTCGGCCATACCGACGACAGGCCGATCGGCCACGAGTCCACGCGGACTCATCATCCGACCAATTGGAACTTGTCGACCGACCGCGCCGACTCGGTCGTGCTCGAGCTGTCGCGTCACGGAATGCAGGAGACGCGCCTCGGAGCGGCCGGCTACAGCATGTATCAACCGGTGGCCCAGAACGCCACGGAATCGACGCGTCGCAAGAACCGCCGCGTCGAAATCTTCGTCCTCGCGCCCGATGCCGCCGTCGTCGGCTGGGACCCGAACTGGGTTCGGCACTAAGTCCCGAGGATTTACCTCAAGTTCGCCCCGGATCGCTATTCGGATAGATCGAGCGCCTTCGGCTCCGGTAGCCAGAAACAGGCGATCGACCCAACGAGGTAGACGAAGAGGGCGACGGCGGCGGCTGTGAACGCGAAGTTTGTGGCGCCGGCGAGCGCGATTTGCGGCTTTGACAAATCGGCCGCCACCGGCAACCGGCTCGCGATGCCCGTCGTCACCAGAGCGAAGAAGGTGCCGATCAGCCTGCCGCCGATATTCGCGGCAAAACTCTCACCGGTGCCTCGCAGGTGCATCGGATAGGCATAGGGCAAGTAGTTCCCCCAAAAACTGAACTGGGCCACGGTAAACAGGCCGCAGAAAAAGATGCCAATGTGGGCCCACGTGAGATGCATCGATCCGACGTCCAGCAGCACCCGATTGTCGAAAGCGCCGAATGCCCAAAACACAAGCGGCATCACGATCAATCCGGGGATTTGAAATACGCGCATCAAGAGGCGGCGGCTGAGAAGCCGCACGGCCAGAACCGCCAGCAAGAACCGACCGAGCAGCCCGCCGATTTCCTGAAACTTGGCGTAGTCGGCCGCGGCTGCCTGTTCGATTCCCTTGAGCGCGGCGGGCGGCTTGCCCGCCGAAACTGCCGCCGCCTTCTGCGCCATTACGTCCGAAAAACGCGGCACGATTTGGGGGAGCTGTTGGATGGCGCCGAACGCCGCGCCGTAACTGCAGGCAAACATGAGCGTGGTCACGATCGTCGTTTTTCGCAGGGCAGGTGCGAAGATCTCGAGAATTGACGGGCGA
>DASZFO010000008.1 GCA_035939775.1 Pirellulales bacterium
GGTCCCTTCGTCTCGCATCCGGCCAGCAGACAGACGAACAACGAAGAACAACCGAACAACACGATCGAGCGTGGCATGGGTGGGCTCCCGGTGAATGCCATGACAGGAGGCGGGCGAACAAGGCGGGTAGTACAACTGGTAAGATACGCCAATTCGGCCCGTCCAACAACCCGCCGTGATGTAGGTCCGGCTTGCCGAGCCGGAACTGCGCTGTGGGGCATCCGCCGCGGCGGATGCCGTCACTGGAACCCCGCGGGGCCCAGAGGGCGCCCCGTTCCCTACAGTTTGAAGATTCCGCAGGGACCATAAGCTACGATTCTTTTCGGAACTTCGTTTAATCGGGCGGGTTACTTATTGTAGGTGGTTGGCCGTTGCGTTGGCTGCGTGCCGTGGGAACTTGTTTGCCCCGTGAGCGGGCCACGCAAACTTTGACCTGCCTATGATTTGCCGCGGCGAAAAATGGTTGCATTGGCTTGCCGGCGGATTATAGTGGTCTGGTCAAAAGGCCCCACCTCAGGGCTTTCCTCCCTCCACCTCCCTCCCCGTTTTTTCCTGAAGGAGCACACGATGGTTCAGCGTAGCGTGGCAATTGTTTTGGCGTTTCTCGCCGTCTGCCTGATGGTTACCGCGGCTCAAGCGGCCGACAAGCCAAAGGTCCAGCGCGGCACCCTTGTTTCCGTGACCAGCACCAAGCTGGTGGTCAACGTGAAGGCCGACAAGGACGACAAGGTCGGCATGGAAAAGACATTCGATGTCAGCCCGACCGTCAGCGTGACGATCAACGGCGCTCCCGGCAAGATCGAAGATCTCAAGCAAACCAAAGCGATCCGCTTCACCCTCGACGCGGACGGCAAGGCCGTGGTCGATATCAAGCAGGGCAAGAAGCCGACGGCCTAACTGGGCCTTCGAACGTTCAGACTTGCAACAACCAAAGTCGGCCGGTCCTTTGCCGGCCGCACTAAACAATCAAGCCCCGGGCTAGCGGATTGCCAGCCCGGGGCTTTTGTTTTCGTTGCCGACGCTGCCAGCGTAGGTGCGGGCCGCAGAGATCGGCCTCCGTGCCGATCCGAATCCGTGCCGTTCGCCAGAGTTCCCGCAATTTTTGCATGCCGCAGCGAGCTTCTCGGAACGCCGCAGAGGGCGTTCCCAACATCACGCAGCCACATCTAGAACGTGTCGAGGATGAACTGGTGCCCCATGTGGTACTTCGTCCCGGTCGGGTACATGTTGTGCCATTGCTTGTTGTAGACCGGGATTTGCATTTCTGGCGGGTACCGGTAGTAGAGGCTGTTGGAGCTGCGGTAATATTCCGCGCCCCAGAAATTCTGCGGGTAATAGACATAAGGGTAGTGGTAAAACCGCTCCCAGTCTTGGACCCCGTAGGTGTTGCCCCATTGGCGGCCGAAGGCCGGGTCTTGGGCCTTGGCGGGCTGGGCGGAGGCTGCGCAGCAGAATCCCGCGGCGCAGCACAGCGCGAGAATGGTTCGGCGAATCATCGATTCTCCCCCCTGGAAATCGAATGCGTGAACGGCGGCCGACGCGGCTTTGCTCCCGCGAGCTTGGTTCACTGGATGATCGGGTCGTGGCGAGAAGCGGCCGGCTTTGCGGAAGCCAAGCCCGCGCGCCGCAATTGGCTACAAACACCATCGGCCGCCACCCCGCGCCGCATTGAGGGAATATCCGCTAGAACCGGCACAGGCGGAATTGGCGGAGGAATCCGAAGGCACGACAGGATTTAGGCACAGTGGGCAAGGCTTGACGGCACGCAGCCACTGTTTCTTGCGCCGTCGGACTTTCACCGCCTGCAACGGCGCGGGCTTGCCACCCTCTTGTGGAATGAGTCGCCCCGCAACACAATGACTCCTCGCGAAAACCCATCCCGACCGAGCTAATTGAGCATGAACGGCAATCCTCAGGTGATCGTCAGCGGCTTCGGCGACGAGGCGGCGCTGCACAAGACGGCGGTCGAGCAGTTTTCCGCGTTCGCCGCGCTGGGGCTGCAATACCACAGCTTGCGGTTCATCGACGTGGGACGCGGCGTCAAGAATGTGATGAAGCTCACCACGGCCGAGATTCAGAAGGTCCGTCACCTCGAGGACGAATACGATCTGAGCGTTTCCTCGATCGGCTCGCCGATCGGCAAGGTGAAGCTGCTCGACGTGGATGACGGCACGCAGAACGCCTATGTGCCATTCGCGAAGTATCTGGCCAAGGACGTGGCCCGAGCTTGCCAGTTGGCCCATGCCTTCGAGACGAAGCTGATCCGCGGGTTTTCGTTTTACCATCCGCGCGGGACCGATCCGCGGCCGCACGTGCCGCAAGTGGTCGAGCAGGTCGGGCAGATCGTCGAGGCCTGTCACCGCTCCGACCTTACCTTCGGCTTGGAGGTCGAGGCAAACCTGGTCGGGCAGAACGGGCTGATTCTGGCAGAGATCCACCGGCAGGTGAACCATCCGGCGCTGGTGCTGGTGTTCGACGCCGGGAACCTGATCACGCAGGGCTTCACGCCGCGCGAGGTGTTCGAGCATTATCAGGCCATGAAACCGGGAATCGGCTGGATGCACATCAAAGACTATCGCCATCCGCGGACCGGCCGCCGCAAGAAGCACCTCGACGAAGAAGCGCTGCGGCACTTCGTTCCGGCCGACGTGGGACAAAGCGCACACGACGCGATCCTGCGCGATTTCCGCGGAACGATCCCCACGCTCGAAAAGCGGCTGCGGCGCCGGGGGATTCCGGGAGTGTTCCTCGAGCTGGAGCCGCACGTCAAAGGGGGCGGCCAATTCGGCGGCACGAGCGGACCGGACGGCATGGGAGTCGCCCTGCGCGGGCTACTCCGCGTGCTCGACTTCGTCGGCGTCGGTTACCATCTCCGCGACTTCGACGACGTGCTGGCGACGAGCATGAGATGAATGCCGAATGAATACTCGCAGGGTTCGTCAAGGCCCTGCGCTGACACACATTGCATCGCGAAGAACGGACGCTGCGGCGAGGTCCGGTGCGTCTGCGCGGACTTGGCGCACCGTAACGCCGAGTCCTTGCAAACTCAGTTACGGCTGCACGGTGTCGACAATCGTCAATGTTTCGGTCTCGCCTGTGTCGTTCCCGCCGGGTTCTATTGTTGCCGCGGTCTCGACCGGTGAGGTCGCATGGGCTTCTACTTTGGCAAGCTCGGCCGCGCGGCGGCCGACACGACGACCCTTTCGGGCGGCCGAGGCCGCCTGCGCGATCCAAAGGACCCCGGCCACGAGCCCGACTAGTCCGGTGGCATGCGAAACTGAAGCGAGCGCCGTCTCGCGAAACATGAGCCAAAGGCCGCATCCCAACGTAACGCAGCCGCCGGCCATCTTGCTGGCGGCCGCCTTGCTCCACCGCCCTTGCGCGTGCGTGTCGATCGCGCCGCGGGCCGTGAAGTTCGCCAGCTCGCGCATGGCTTTCAAATCGGCTGCCAGCTCCGGCGGCGCCGAGCGCGCGACTAACTGCAACGGTCCTTCCGCGGCCGGCTCCGCGAACTCATCCAGAGCCTCGTTTTCGGCCGCCGCGCTCCGGCACTCGATCGCCGCGGCGGCCGACGGCCGGGCGCTGACCTCCGGATTCAGTTTGGGTTTCGGCCTAGTCGCCGGATCACTGGAGCCGGAGATGCCACGAATCCTGTTCATCAGCCGCGTCATGTAGTCGTCGATCGACTCCTCGGCTTCGATGACAGGGGCGCCCGCGAGATCCATTTTCTCGGTGGCCACAGTCTGTTCATCAATCGGCGACCCTTCGGCCTTGCTTTGCCCGCCCGCCGCTGCTGCCGCCCCCGTATCGATCGATGGTTGCCGCGGTACTCCCTGAGACCCGGCTTTTAACGGTTCATAAGACCGCAGCCTGGCGAAAACGTCCTCCTCCGAACGGCCTTCTTGCGATGCCGGTTCAGCCGAGGGCGACGAATCGGCCCTGTCCGTTGCCGCGAGTTCGCCGACTACCACCACGGACTGTGCGCCGGCCAATGGCGCGGGAGCCGTCGACATCGCTGCCGTCGGCGCCGTCTCCCGCGACGAGATCGCCATTTGCTGCTCCTCGAGCCTGCGGCCATGCGCTTCCAATTCCTCGGCCTGCCGATCAAGCAATTGACGGCGGGCTTCGAGATCGCTCTCGGCCGCGCGCGAGCGCTCTTCCCATTCGGCACGCTGGCGATCGAGATCCTGTTGGAGTCGGGCGACGTCGGCCATTTGCTGCTGGGAATGTTCGAGTTCCCGAGTGAATTGGGCCTGCCGTTGCTCGCGCTCGGCCTGCCATACGTCGCGCTGCCGGTCAAACGCCTCGCGGGCGGCGGCAAAAGCAGCGATCTGTTCGCCAAGCCGTTGCGAGTTCTGTGCGGTCTCCGCCGTCAATGCGGCCTGTCGCGATTCGATTCCACGCCGCTCCGCTTCGAGCAGTTGTCGGGCCGTCTCCAAAGCTTGCCGTTCGTTGGCCAGCCGCTGCTGTTGGCTCTCGAGCGACTCACGCTGCGAATCGACGATCTGTCGCTCGGCGCCAATCGCTTGCAGTTGCATGTCGAGTGTCTGCCACTCGACGGTCAGTGCCGAGCGTTCGCTCAACAACTTCTGCTGCTGGGTTGCCAGGTCATTCCGGTCGTCGGCGAGCCGTTCGGATTCGCGCTCGATCGATCGCTGCTCGGTAATTCGCTTTGCGCTCTCCGCTTCCAAAGCCTCCTTTTGGTTGGCGAGCGATTTCCATTCGGTTTCCAGCGATTCCTTGCGAATGAGAATTGCTTGGCGCTCATTTTCGAACGATTGGCGCTCGGACTCTTGCAATTGTTGCCGCGCCTCGATCGATTGCAATTCAATCTCGATTGCTTGCCGCTGCGCCTGGAGGCCTCGCCGCTGGAGTTCAAGGGATTCTCGCTCCACAAGGAGTTGTTGTTGCTCAGCTTCTAGAGCCTGCTGCTCGGCAATCAGTTTCGGGCGCGCGGAATCGAGCTTCGCCCGCTCGCATTCCATCGTCGCCCGCTCGGCCGCGAGCGCCTGCCGGTCCAGATCGAGCGACTGCCGGTCGGCGTCGAGCGTCTTTCGATCAGCGTCAAGCGAGTTCCGGTCTTCCTCGAGCGATTGTCGCTGGGTTTCGAGCGTGTGTCTTTCCGAGTCGACGGCTTGCCGTTGGCCGTCCAGGGTTTGACGGTCCGACTCCAGTGTTTGCCGTTCGGCCATGAGCGATTCGCGTTGTGCCGACAACGCTTGTTGCTCGACCGAATGCGATTGTCGTTCGGCCACTAGGGAATCTCGATCCGCCCAGAGAGCTTGCCGCTCGGAGTCCAAGACATGTCGATCTGCTTGAATCGCCTGGACTGAGTCCGCGACGGCCTGTCGCTCGGTGGCAAACGTCTGCTGCTGTTGTTCCAGCTCGTGCCGCCAGCCCGAGAGCGCTTGTCGCTCGGTCAACACTTCCTGTTGACTCGATTCGAGCGCATACCGTTCGGCCGTAAGCGATTCGCGTTGTGCCGACAACGCTTGTTGCTCGACAGAATGCGATTGTCGTTCGGCCACAAGGGAATCTCGATCCGCCCACAGAGCTTGCCGTTCGGCGTCCAATATCTGTCGATCAGCTTGAATCGTCTGGACCGAGTCCGCGATGGCTTGCCGCTGGGCTTCGAGCGTCTGCCTTTCCGAGTCGACAGCCTGCCGTTGACCGTCCAGGGTTTGACGGTCCGATTCCAGGGTTTGCCGTTCGGCCATGAGCGATTCGCGTTGTGCCGACAACGCTTGTTGCTCGACCGAATGCGATTGTCGTTCGGCCACTAGGGAATCTCGATCCGCCCAGAGAGCTTGCCGCTCGGAGTCCAAGACTTGTCGATCGGCTTGAATCGCCTGGACTGAG
>DASZFO010000009.1 GCA_035939775.1 Pirellulales bacterium
TGGGGGCTGTCGCGGCCCATATCTTTCAGCGTGGCATCAAAGGTCATCGCCATAAAGGGGCTCCCACTTGTCTATTTTGGTATTTGCCCGGAGGAAAAGAATATGCCAAAAGTTCCGCGGCCGCCACCCGTCCCACTTGAACGTGATCGGCAAATTCTGCACGGCAGGTTGGAATCTTGCCTCACGTTCTGCCGAAATGCGATTTTGCCGCGCGAAGTGTGTTCCGTCCGCCGCCGACGCCTTCGGCGTCGGCGGCGGTCGGAAACGGCATAATGTAGGGCGGCTTGTAGCCCGTCAGTCATTGGCACCACGGAGGCAAGCTCCGGTAACATATCATCCTGTCGAGCGTGATTCTATCCTTGTTTTCACGTGGTTTTCGCATTTTTCGCGACCACGGGCAAGTGCCTAGTGACTCCCGATTTGACACCCGATAGGATGAAGCCATGCCAACGACCAAGAAGAAGCCGGCCAAGCCCGCCAAGCCGTACCCTGATTTCCCGCTCTTTCCGCACGACACGCGGAGGTGGGCAAAGAAGATCAAGGGCAAGCTGCACTATTTCGGGCCCTGGAACGATCCCGACAAGGCGCTGAAGCTCTACCTCGATCAGCGCGACGACCTGCACGCCGGCCGCCGACCGCGATCGAAGGCAGGCGGCCTCACGGTGGGCGAGCTCGTCAATCGCTACCTGACCGTCAAACGGCGATTGGTCGACAACGGTGAGTTGAGCGCCAGGCACTGGGCCGACATGCGGACCATCGGCGCGATGCTCGTGCAAAAGTTCGACCGGCAACGGCCAGTAGCGGACTTGGCTGCGGATGACTTCGCCGAGCTACGTGCCGACCTTGCCGCCGGGCGGGGCCTCGTGACCCTCGCGAATCAGATCGAACGCGTCCGGATCATTTTCCGCTGGGCGTACGACGCGGGCCTGTTGGCTAGCCCTCTTCGGTTCGGGCCCGACTTTCGCCCACCTTCGAACGCGATCCTTCGCCGCGAGAAGCAGAAGCGGGGCGCGAAGCTGTTCGAGGCGGCCGAGCTGCGCAAGATCATCGACGCGGCGCAGCAACCGCTCAAGGCCATGATCTTGCTCGGTGTCAACGCCGGCCTCGGCAACGCCGACGTTGGTCGACTGCACGAGCGCCATCTCGACCTGCAGACCGGCTGGCTCGACTACCCTCGCCCCAAGACGGCGGTTGGGCGCCGCGCATGGCTGTGGCCCGAGACGGTCGCGGCGATCAAGGAAGCCATCGCCGACCGACCGGAGCCGAAGGACAAGGCTGAGGCCGGCTTGGTTTTCTTGCGCGCTGACGGCGGCAGTTGGTACGTCGAGCTCGAGTTGCCGGCGCCCAAGGCCGGCGCGAACGGCGACGAGCACCACGATGAGAAAACCAAGTTGCCCAGCACAAGCAACCCCGTCTCCTACGCGATGCGGCGATTGATGCGATCCTTGGGGCTTCAACGCCCTGGCCTCGGGTTCTACACGCTTCGGCACGTGTTCCTGACGATCGGCGAGGAGTCGCGGGACCACATCGCGGTCGCCCACGTCATGGGCCACGTCGTGCCCGGCATGGGGACCGCCTACCGCGAGACTGTAAGCGACGAGCGGCTGCGGGCCGTGTGCGAGCACGTCAGGGCATGGCTGTTTGGGAAGACGAAGAAGTCGAAGCCGCGGTAATCGAACACCGGCTGCCGCCGACGATCCGCGAGTTTTGGCGGGAACCGGATCGAAATTCTGCCGCGGAGGGGATACCTATTGGCCATTGTCGCGAATCGCCTTCTGGTAGCGCCGATATGCTCGCGTCAGCGTGGCGGGGGCGACGTTGTGTTTGGCCGCGATCTCGCGTGCAATTTGGATTTGCACGACGTGTCGACCTTCTTTGGAGGCACTCGCTAGCGTATTGTGAAGCTCGCGAAATCCAAGTGTGTCCGGTAGCGGGACGTTGCGTAGAGGTTTTCGAGGAGGCAAGCCAAAATACTGGGCGTACCGTTCGGCGGCCTCGTTGAACTCCGACTCGCTACCGATTCGCGCCCACTCGTGCTTCAGCTTCAACTCCTTGGCAACTTTCCTGAAGGGTGTACGCAGCTGATACTGCTCGCGGCACCATCTGTCCCGCTCGTAATCCGGGCCATAATTTCGCGGGGTTCGTTCGACCGCGGGAATGTTTGTTGATTCGGAGTCGGAGCGATTCTCCGCCACGGACAAAGCCGACCCCGAGGAAAACTTCCACCAATCCCAGAGCTCATCGGTTGCCCAAACTACGAGGTAAGTATGGGAGGCGTACGATTTCCCGGGCTCTGGAACAATTGGTTGCCCGGGACTCGTGCTGCAGGAGGCGTATATGGGGCCCGGTTGCATCGAGATGGGAATCTGGTACGCGGTTGCCGATTCGCGGGCCATTTCCGTCGGATCTACATAGTCCCCGAATCCGGAAAATGCCTTGACTTGCTTCCTAGGCCTGCGTGGTTTCTCATCCGATGTGCGCAACTTCGGTGTCTTCGGTACATGGATGACGGCGGTCTCCACCCCAAGGAATCCACGTTCGATAAGGCGATAAACCGCCCAGGACGCCACGCTGCTATCGTGCCCCCTTTTCGCCAAACTCGAGATGAGACTCGGCGCAGAGACAATCATGCCTTTGGGGTCAGGATTACCGTAGGGGAGATATGGGTCCCGCTCGGGGATTTCGCGAAGAACCAGAGGCACGTCCGCAGCGGCGGCATTGACTTGCGTTTGTTGGGGTTGAAACGAGCTGTCAAGGCGGACCTTCAAGTGTTCCCTAAACTCGGCCAGTTCTTTCGCGGACGGAATCATGTAATTCAGCACCTCGCCACTTACAGGCCGCCCGCCAGCGATCGGCAAGGCGTCTCCGGTGCAGGCGGTGAGCCACAACCGGGATCAGCCAGTTAGCTCACTGAAATGCGATTGTAGAATCCCCGGCGGACAAGCTCAATCGCACCGTCCAAACGGCGGGAGCCGAAAATCAAGGCCGAGTGCGGCCTCGCGTTTCTGCATCCGCGGCCGGCCGCGCGGACAAAAACACGGACACGCCAAAAGGATTTCGCGATCTGCCGTTGCGCGAAACGCTTGGCTTGCGCGACTCCACAACAGACGCGCGAAGGCATCCGTCGATTGCGCAAGCCCACATGGCACATAAGGTTGTGGCCAACCACCTTTTTGATCCAGGCTTTGATCCCGGCGCTGCAGGAAGACGCAGCGAGAATGCGGCCAATCACTTGTCCGCGCGGACACCGTGTTTTGAGCACCAAGACAGACGGCCTAATCTGCCCCCTGTTGTAGCAACAACGGTGGAGCAGAAATGCCAGAGCTTCTTTCCTCGCGTGATGTGGCGCGCCTTCTGGGTTGCCGGCCGCCTCGCAACTCGGGCGACTTTTGCGCGCAGATCTTCTTCGACAAGAGGGTCTTGGTCGTCGTTGGACGTCGCGCAGGTCCGGCCGATTACGATCCCAAGATCCGCACAACGGTCGTCGAAGCCGGCGAACTCCAAGCCGCATCGGAGTCTGCCGCAAAATGACGCGAGCCACCGCGATCGCCGAGGCTACATTCTTGACGCCGCCAGAGTGCGCGCAGTTGCTGAGAGTTGATCCTCACACGGTCGCGAATTGGATCAGCAACGGTGAACTCAGGGCTTCCAATCTCGCCCGCCGAGGTAGCACACGTCCGCGGTGGCGAATTCACCGAGCCGACCTCGAGAGTTTCCTCGCCGCCCGGGCTGCCATCCCACGACACGAACAGGCGCCGAAACGGCGACGGCCTGCGGAGTACCACGAGTGGGTTTAAGCCCGATCCGCGTAAGAATTCCCTGCGCAGTTCGCGCCACATCGAACCGATCTTTTTTTCGGTTTCAATCAGCAGGATTCCAAGTAATCATTGAGGCATGACCTCCACCACCCGCACACAGCGCCGTTACGATCATCGCCTCCGGGAGCTGGTCTGCAAAGCCAAAAGCGTCGACGTAGCCGTACGCCACGGAGTGCCCCGATCCACGGCGCGAGGCTGGCTCGCGCCAAGGTCAACGCCGGTCGTGACGTTGCCGCCCGGCCAGCTCCGCAATCGTCGCCAGCCAACCTCTCACCTCGCCGTTCGGATCGCGCCGTGCCTGCCGCTCCGGCGTCATTCGATCCAGGTGGCCAAGGGGCGCGCACTCAACGGCCGGTACAAGGCAAAGGGGAAGCGAGCCCGACCAGCCAGACCGCGGGGCGGGTTGGGGTTGGTTCGCCGCCGAGATCTGGCGCCGTCCGGCGGTCTTTGGCCTAGTCGGGCCGCGCAATGGTTGCGCAGCACAGTGGCGAGCCAGGGCCGGTTCAACCAGGGTCCGCCCTCGCCCAGCCCCCGGCCGCGGGCGAGTTGGTCGAGCGAGCTCCCGCCCAGCACGCGTGACTTCGAGTGCTCGCTCGAAAGCGCGCTTGGCCGGCGAGTTGTT
>DASZFO010000010.1 GCA_035939775.1 Pirellulales bacterium
TCGCTGGCGCGTCGGGCTAGTGTGCGGTTCCCAAATTGAAAAAATGAAAGGCCCTGGCGGCGACCCCGGCAAACGAGATGCCGACTCAAGGCTGGAATTAAGATAGGACGCGACGCGCGTTTATTGTGAATTTTGCTGCCCATTGGCACCCGCCGATTTAGCTTCTTCTACGCCGCGATCGTCGGCTCATCGCGAGGAGTCCGAACAAGCCCAAGACGCCCAAAACGAATTGCAATACTGGCGTTTACGTCAGTTACATTCTGTGACTGATTCGAGGTGATCATGGTGTTAGTCGTGATCGCGCCGAAGGTCTGAGTCGGCGAGAGCGCCCCGTCGGTGCTGCTGGCGTTCAAGGCGTCGTGGTTGATGGCCGTCGTGTTCTGGATGATCGTCGATCCGTTGATCGGGCCGGGTACCGGTCACCGTAGTCAGTGACTCCCGGTAGACATTCCCCAGCGTCAATTGGCCCTCCGAAGTTATCCAGCTTAACTACACGACCTCTTCGTCGCAAGAAACCGAGGCGCGAACGATAAGCCCGACGTATGCCCCTTGCCACCCGTCAACGGCCGCGGCGCTCGATGGCGGCCAGCACGACGAGCGTCAATTCCGGCCGCGTCGGGTCGTTCGTCCGATAGTGGATTTCCAACCTGAGCGACCCTCCGAGATTCTCAGTATCGAGGCGCGCGGGCAGAGTCACCGTGGCGCCGGGAGGAACGATAACCTGCGGGCGGCCAGCCTTGATGCATCGGCAGGTGCCGTTAGTCTCGCTGAGGATGAGTCGCCGCCCGCCGCGGTTGCGCACTGAAAAGGCGGCGTCTACGACCTCGCCAGCTTGAACCCGGCCGAAGTCCTGTTGCAGCTTGCCAATTTCCAATCGCGGAGGAAGCGACTCGTCGCCGAGATTTGCGGTGACGCGATTCGCCATGACAACCACTATCGCAATCGCTCCGACCGCGGCAGCAGCCGAGGCAATCCAAATCGCTCGACAGCGAGGTGCGCGGCGTCGCGTCATTGGACCAACTCGGCATACTTATTGCTGGAGCCTAGCGAGGTGTCGTAGTGGAGACCGCCACTACCGCTCATTTTCAGTGAGAGACCGACAATCGATCCGAAGTAAGAGGCGGTAGCGCTCCGCGTGATCGCGGATGAGGGGGCGTAAAGCTCGGCATACAGCGCCGAGCTGCCCGAAATATTCGCCGTGCTCCCCTGCACGTACAGCTTGAAATTGGATGGGATTGAACTCGCGGTCGCGACGTTCCCGCCGCTGAGGTCGACATTGCCCGTGACATAGACCGTGGTCGCACCACTCATTTTGATCGTCGATCCGCCCGAGAGCTTAATCGAGGAGAAATAGTAGGTGCCGGCGGATAGTGTAATACTGTCGCCGCCTGCCAGGCTGAAGGCCTTGGTGCTGCTATTGTATGCCACGTGTCCCTTGGTCGATTTCCCAATGCTGCTGTTGTTGTTGGTCGTTGATGCCGCGCTCGAGTCGATGGCCGATTCGACGAGATCTTGCGTCGCCGCCGTCGTCGTGCCCGTGACTGAAGCGCTGCCGCTGGTGGTGACGCTTTTGCCTGGTCCCGGCGTCGCATTCCCGTGGACCGTGCCGCCGGAGAGAGAGATATTGCCATTGCCGCAAATGTTTCCATTGCTTCCCGCGGTCGAACTCGAATAACTCCCGCTACTCGAGTCGTAGCTGTCGGTATAGCTTGAGCCGCTAAAACTGGCGGAGTTTAAGCCGACGAAACCGCACGCGGGAGAGCCTTTCATGGCGACGGCTTGGGCGCTGACGGTCGTAACGGAGTGGCCCCAGATCGGGGCGAAAAACAGAGTGAGCCCAGTCCCACGCGATTGGCTTAGCCAGCAAGTGACTCGGACCGCATTGGCGCCCGATGCCGCGGCGCCTGTGAGCACCGTAAAAGTCGATTTGCTCGTGTCCCAGGTGCCGAATTCGACGTCGGACGACGTGACGACGGAGACGTGAGCGCCGCCGGCGTAATTCGCCTGCGCTATTGTCTGGGCGGCCGTCGTGGCGGTCGTGGTACCACTGCTGAGCGCATCCGCCCCGGCAATCGCCGCGGCATCGGCGGCTGCTTGAAGCTGGGTTCGAGCGAGGGTGATTACGCCGCAGTCAATGGCAAACGCTGCTAGGCCGACGATAAATACGATGAACAGCGCGGCGAGCGGCGCGATCGCTCCGCGCCGCAAGGTCGTCGCATTGAATCGTTTCATAGCGATTCGCCGGAAGGAATCAGGCCCAATCGGCCGCCACACACCTAAACACACGAATTATCAAGTGCGAAATCGTCGCGTTTCCAGACATTAGCGCGATGTTCGGCCGTGGCATCCCCCCTTGGAAGAATAGCTTACGAACCACGCCGCGCCCAATCGCCTCGCGCGCGGCTGGTATTGGCTCCGGCCGTCGATTTGACTTGTCCACGCCAGGAACTATCGTTGCAACATTGGGTTAGGCCGCAGCCAGGCGCCATCGTCGACGAGGTTACCAACATGATTGCGAGGCGCTTCATTCGAGCGAACTTGCGGTACCGTCGCGGAGCGGCGGCGGTGGAGTTCGCGCTAGTAGCTCCCGTGTTCTTCATCTTGCTTTTTGGCCTCATTGAATATGGCCGGGCGGTGATGGTGCAGCAGATTCTCACCAACGCGGCCCGTGAGGGAGGCCGCGTCGCGATCCTGACGACCGCGACGAGCACATCGGTAAAGAGCGCGGTCACCACGTATCTGACGAACGCCGGCATCAGCGGAGCGACCCCCACGGTCAGCCCCGATCCGGCGACTGCCACGTCCGGTCAGACGATCACTGTGCAGGTCACCGTGCCGTTCACTTCGGTGAGCTGGCTCCCGACGCCGCAATGGCTCGGCAGCAAGACGCTGAAGGCCGTCTCCGCGATGCGAACGGAGAGCACTGCGTCAAGCAGCGGCAGTTAGCGCCTCGTCGTCGCGGCAGCATCTTGCTCCCGCGTGTTGTCTGCCTCTTCCATCGTCAGCTTCCGTGCGTCCTGATGGCTCTGGCAGCAGCAGCCGTTGCCAACCTGTCTTTATAGCGGGAATGATGCGCTATCATTCTCCAAAAGGAGCGCCGTCGGAATTCGATAGTTTTTCATCTCCGTATCGATAATTCCGACAATGCCGCGTTTGGGCGGTGCGTTTTCGCCTCAGGACGAGCGTCGATCGGTCGAAAACCCCGCGCGCCGCAGAGATCGGACACCGTAGTTTTGGGCTAGCTTAGAATAGGTAACTTGGCATCGGTCTAGGATCGTTCGCCCCCCGGATTCCTGATTCGTGGAGACAAGGCAAAGCTTATGTCCCGCATGAAGCGCAGAAAGTTGTTTGTCGATCCCAAAGTCCAGGCGGCGTTTCTGGCGCGGATCTTTGTTTATTGGTTTCTGTGCCTGGTCGCTTCTGGAATAGTGCTCGCCCTCCGGATGTTCCTTGTGGGCCCCCTCAACGTCGTATTACATCCGCTTGCGGAATTCTGGTCTCAATTCGGGCCGGCCGTATGCGTTTCGGCATTGATGCTGCCGATTCTCATGTTCGACTGCCTCCGGCTGACGAACCGTCTGGCGGGACCGATGTACCGAGTGAGGTGCGAGATGCGCGCGCTCGCCATGGGAAACCCGGCCAATTCAGTCCACCTCCGATCCGGTGATTTCTGGACGGAATTTGCGGAGGAATACAATGCGGTGCGCCAGCGAATCATCCTGATGGAAGAGGGATCGAAGCGCAGGCCAGTTGAAGTGCCCGCCGAACTTGCGACGCAGCATCAGCAGGCTATCCGAGAACCATCCGCCGAGAGGGGAGCCGTCCCCTTGTGCTCCGCGACCATCCCGGCGCCGACACCCGCGAGCGCCTTCGAGCAATGTGTGACGATGCAAGACTGACCTCAGACGTTCAATCTCCGACGCCAGCGGGCCGCGCGGCTATTTAACACGGATCGCTGACCTCGGAATTCCGACCATGTCACCCCTCGTTGCCTTCGCGATATTTCTCGCCGTGACGGGCCTGGTGGTCGGCGTGGGGCTCCTGCTACGCGTCAGTGAAGATCGACTCGAACAACGATTGGCCGAATTGACGGGCAAGGTTTCCTCACCGGCAGTGGCCAACCCGCTCAAAGAAAGTACGGTATTAGCGCAGCCGCTGGACTCCACGAAGGGCCTGGTTGAGACATTTCTCGCGAGATTTCTCCGCCTGACTCGCTGGTTTCAACAGGCTGATACGTCGATCACTCCGTCGCAGTTCTTCGCCATCTGCAGCGGGGTGACCTTGTTCGGGATCGCCGGCAGCGTTGCGGCCGGGATGAATCCGGCGGTCGCCCTCGTCGTCGGCCTGTTCACCGGATCGCTGCCGATCCAGTGGCTGATGTTTCGACGGCGGCGGCGCTTCCAGAAGTTCGAAAAGCAATTGCCCGACGCACTGGAATTGATTTCGCGGGCACTCCGGGCGGGACACAGCCTGGCCTCGGGCTTCAATTTCGTGGCCGAGCAGATGCCGGCTCCGATTCGGACCGAGTTTCGCAAGGCGTTCGAGGAGCAGAACCTCGGCATCCCGCTCGACGAGGCGCTTGAGGGCATGACGGAACGAATGCCGAACCTCGACCTCGACTTCTTCGCCACCGCCGTGATTTTGCAGCGAACGACGGGGGGGGATTTGGCCGAGATTCTCGACAAGATCGGCCGCTTGATCCGCGAGCGGTTCCAGATTCGGGGACAGGTGCAGGCGTTGACAGGCGACGGGCGATTTTCGGGAATTGTGCTCTTGGCCCTGCCTCCCGTGTTGTTCGTGGCCCTGTGGCAACTGAATCCCGATTACGCGATGCTCCTCTTCACCGATCCCATGGGGAAGATGATGTTGGCGGGGGCGATCGTCATGCAGATTCTCGGCGCGCTCGTGATTCGCAAAATCGTTAACATCAGGGTATAGCCGTGTCCAGCTCAGTGGCCGATTTTTTCAGTCTCGCAAAGCTGCTTCCGTTCGCCATCTTCGGCGTTGTGGCGTTAGGGACGTGGCTTGCAATGGAACTGCTCGGCGGGCGGAAAACCCGCGCCGACGAACGCTTCGACGACCTGCGCGACCCGACCGCGCGGCGCCGTGGGGAGGGGTTTAACGGGAGTCGAGCCGACGCGATGGCCCGTGCCTTCAAGAAGGCGACACCGGCCTTCGCCAGGCCGCTCGCGCCCAAGAATGAATTCGAGGCCAGCAAGCTCAAGGCCAGGCTTTCCGCCGCAGGATACCGCCGTGATTCGGACATGAGCATCTTCCTGGGATTCAAATTCATTGGATTTTTGCTGGGCCTTTTCCTCTTTGCAGGCACAACACTCGCTACGAGCGGCGCCACGCAGACAGCGCTCATCTACACGGTCTTCGGCACCGCCATGATGTTTTATCTTCCCGACATTTTCGTCGGAGTGATCGCCAGCAGACGCAAGAAAAGCATCTTCCTTTCAATGCCGGATGTGCTGGATCTGATGGTCGTTTGCGTCGAAGCGGGTTTGGGATTGGATCAGGCAATGCGCAAGGTCAGCGAAAAAATGAAGAAGATGGCCAGAGTCGTCGCCGAGGAGTTCAGCCTGTCGAACTTTCAATTGCAGATGGGGCGCCAACGGGCTGAAGTGCTGAACGAATTGGGTCTCCGCACCGGAGTTGATGATCTGCAAAGCCTCGCGACCATCTTGATTCAAGCCGACAAGTTCGGTTCAAGCGTCGCTCAGGCGCTTCGCTTGCAAAGCGATTCGATGCGTACCCGGCGCCGCCAGCTTGCCGAGGAGAAGGCGGCGAAGACGGCAGTGAAGCTCATTTTTCCACTGGTGATCTTCATCTTTCCGGGAATCCTCGTCGTGCTCGCCGGCCCAGCCGCGATCACGATGGTCAACAGCATGTTCCCGGCGATCGGGGGACATTAAGCGGGAGATGCGCGGGCCATGGTCGTGTGGACGTCTTCGGCGGGGCAGGCGAGTTGACCGGCGCAAAAAGTGCCCCTGGGCGTGTGCGGCATTCGCGGAATTGCCGTTCGGCACGTGACCGATTCCGGCCAAACTCTTTGGCCGCTGCTTGTTTAGGGCGGCGCGCGAGTGGTAGGATACGGTATATTTACCGGGCCGCTTCGTCGAACCCGGCTCTCAAAACCCGCGTATTCAATACAATTGCCCGTATTCAATACAATTGCCCCGCGATCGGTTTATCGACCCTCGCCTTTTACTTTGAGGAGTCTCGAATGCTTTCCCGACTTGGTCTGTTGGTTCCAGGTGTACTGCTGCTTTTGACTTCGGCCGTGGTGATCGCCGAAGAGACAAAGCCCACCGGCGACAAATCCCCGGCGGCCAAGTCGGACGCCGCCAATTCGGCCTCCGGCTCGACTACCGCAAAATCGACGGAGGCCAAGGCAGACAATAGCGCCAGCTCCGACGAATCCAGCTCCGGCGGGTCGGGGCGCGAGGGCAAATCAAAGTACGCACCGTTCGCAACCGTGACGAAGGACTATAAGTCGGTATCGGGCCTCGTTCCGCTCTTTCACAAGGAGGGGAGCGTACTGGCCGAGTTCTCAAACAGCACTTTGAATCGCGATTTCATCGTGGTGATTTCGATCGCCCGCGGCATCGGTCACGGGCAAATCCTGGGTGGCATGAGCTGGGGGGGCAACGGCGAGGACGCCATCTGGCAATTCCGCAAGGTGGACGACCATATCCAAGTGGTCCGCCGCAATGTCCGCTTCACCGCAGCCAAGGGAAGCCCCGAAGAGCGGGCGGTCGGCATCGCGTATACCGACAGCATCATGTTCAGCTTGCCGATCACTTCGATCAGTCCCAGCGGCGGATACATTGTCGATCTGAACCAAATCTTCATGACCGATTTTCCTGAAATCTCGCACGATCTGCCCGGCTATTCGTTTTCCGCGAATCGCTCGACTTGGGCCGAAGTGCGCGGCTATCCGGACAATGTCGAGTTGGAAGTGGCCGCCACCTACGGCTCGGCCGGGCTAATGGACCTCGATTCGGTCCCCGATTCGCGGGCCGTCACGATCAACATCCACTATTCGCTGAGCCTGTTGCCGCAGAACGGCTATCGCCCGCGGCTAGCCGACGATCGGGTCGGCTATTTCGTCACGGCGATGAAAGACTACTCGCACAAAGTGGACGACGACCGCTTCGTGCGCTACATCACGCGCTGGGACCTGCAAAAGGCGGAGCCCTCGGCGGAACAATCGCCGCCTAAGAAGCCGATCATCTTCTGGCTCGAGAAGACGGTGCCGTTCAAGTTCCGCAAGCCGATCCGCGAAGGAATTCTGGAGTGGAACAAGGCCTTCGAGAAGGCGGGGTTCCTTAATGCGATCGAGGTCCGCCAGCAACCCGACAACGCCGACTGGGACGCCGAGGATGTGAACTACAACACGTTCCGCTGGATCACCTCGAGCGCCGGATTTGCAATGGGACCCTCGCGAGCCAACCCGCTCAACGGCCAGATTCTCAATGCCTCGATCATTTTCGACGCCGATTTCCTGCGGTTCTGGAAGACGGAATACGAAGTGTTCACCCCGCACGGCATCGCGGCCCTGACCGGCGGCGCACTGGACTTGCAGACGTACGAAGAAGAGGCCCATCATGGTTCGCGCGGCCATGCGCTCGACGATCATTGCAACCTCGAGGAGGGCGAATCGCGGCAGTTCGCCTTCGGTTCGGCCGTGCTCATGGGCCGGGCAGGTGCGCAGTTGACCGACGCGGAACAGGACCGGCTCGTGGCCGAGGGTCTCAAGGAAGTGACGATGCACGAGGTCGGGCACACGCTCGGCCTACGGCATAACTTCAAGGCCAGCTCGCAATTCTCGCTCGAAGACATCAACAACCCGGAGAAGACCAAAGAATCCGGGATGGGGTCGAGCGTGATGGACTACTATCCGGTCAACGTCGTTCCCGCGGGCGTCAAGCAGGGGAACTTTTATTCGCCGACGATCGGAAGCTACGACATGTGGGCGATTGAATACGGCTACAAGCCGATCAGCGCCTCCGACTCCGAGGGAGAAGTCGCGGAGTTGAACAAGATCGCCGCGCGGAGCGGCGAGCCGGGGTTGTCGTATTCGCCCGATGAAGACACTCGCGGGATCGATTCCGATCCGCTCTCCAATCGTTTCGACTTGGGCAACGACCCGGTCGCGTTTGCCAAACAGCGGGCGAAAGTGGTGAACGAGGTCTGGCCGAAGCTCGTCGATAAGGTAACGAAGGAGGGGGACGGCTATCAGCGGGTGCGGCAGGCCTTCGGCGTGCTGCTCTCGGAAGAAGGGGAGTCGATGTACTTCGCCGCGCGGTATGTCGGCGGCGTGTACGTGAGCCGCAGCCACAAGGGCGACGCCCACTCGGCCGATCCATACGTCGTGGCAGAGCCCGCGAAGCAGCGCGATGCGCTCAAACTGATGGAAGAGCAGGTCTTCAATGACGCACCATTCCAATTCCCGCCGAGCCTGTACAACCACATGGCGGCGACGCGCTGGTCGCATTGGGGAAGCGAAGTGCCGCCGCGGAACGATTATCCGGTGCACCAGGTGATCGCACTCTGGCAAGACCGAATCCTCCAACAGTTGCTTTCGCCACTGACGCTTACGCGGATTTCCGACTCTGAACTCAAGGTGCCCGCGGATCAGGATGCCTTCACGGCAGTCGAGTTGATTCACGGCTTGACTGCGGCGATTTTCGCGGAAACGGAAAAGCTGCCGGCGGGAGACTATACCAACCGTAAGCCGGCGATCAGCAGCCTGCGGCGGAACTTGCAACGGATTTATCTCAAGCGGCTTTCGGGTTTGGCGATGGGAGAAACTCAAGCCCCGCCGGATTGCCAGACGATCGCCTACAGCGAACTGAAGTCGCTCGAGGAGCGGATCGACAAGCTGCTCAAGGACAACACGAAGCTCGACGACTACTCGAAGGCGCACCTCTTGGAAACCTCCAACCGAATCGCCAAGGTGACCGACGCTCGGCTGCTGCTCAAGATGCCGTGAGATGATGAAGAAGCCGTGGCTGTAGGGTGTGTCAAGCGAAGCGCAGACGCACCGCTGCTGACCGTGGAATGCGACGATCGGTGCGTCTGCGCGGAGGACCGCTTGACGCACCCTACGAGTTGCCTAAGTTCTCCTAGGACGGAGTCGCTTGCGATGAAAATGATCGTCGCCGTTATTCAGCCGACGAAGTTGAACGCGGTTCGTGATGCGCTCAACAGGATCGAGGTGACGCGGATGACGGTCTGCGATGCGCAGGGCTACGCCCGCCAGCGCGGGCAGACGGAGCTTTACCGCGGGCACGAATACAAAACGCACCTGTTGCGGAAGATCGCTTTGGAAATCTTGGTGAACGACGATTTTCTCGAGCGGACCGTCGATGCGATCGTCACCACCGCCCGCACCGGGAGCGAAGGTCAGATCGGCGACGGGAAGATATTCGTCCTCCCGGCGGTCGAGACGATCCAACTCTTCGGCGACGTCCGCGGGCCCGAGGCGGTGTGAGGAAGACGGGGCTCGGGGTTGGGAACTCGGGGACGAGGCCGACGACCTGCGGTCTTGGTTTGGCGTTGTGTCCGCTGCTTTTCTACGTAGATCGCCGTCTCATGGGAATTCTGTTTCTAACGACGGACCTTTTGTTTGCTTCGCGAGTTGCCGGCGCGGCGGTGCGAGCGGGGATGACCATTCGAACTGTTGGGAGTGCCGTGGCGCTGTCGGAACAAGTGGCGGCCGCGGAAGCGCCGCCATTCGTGTTATTGGACTTGAACGTTCCGGGCCTCGATCCGCGGCAGCTTGTGCCCGACCTACGTGCCGCGGCCAGTCCGCCGCGGGCCATCGTTGCCTACGGGCCGCACGTGCACGAAGATCGGCTCGCCGCGGCCACCGCGGCCGGCTGCGACGAAGTGCTGACTCGCGGTCAGTTCAATGCCCGCATGGATGAAGTGCTCGCGAAGTGGCGGGCGACGAGTAACGAGTAACAAGCGTGTGCGAAGAATTTCGGGCAGCGCGGGCCGTTTGCCGGTCACTCCTCGCTCGCCACCCTCTGCTCGCCGCTCGTCTTTGCGGCAGAGCGGGCAAATAGCCGCTCGCGGACCCAGGCGAGCCAGTCATCGGCCGGCCAGGCGTAGGGACGGAATTTCTCAATCCGGCCTTCCTCTTCGTTGTAAAACAGCGCGAGGTTCGGGCCGAGCTTGCTGGCCAGCGGCAAATCGATGAGTTGGCTCGAATCGGCGCCGCTCATTTGGAACAGCACACGGACGTCAAACTCGCGCAGCCCCTGCCGATCGATGGCCCGCTGCAGATTGTTGAGCGTATCGCACCAAGCAATCGTATGGACTCCGACCGCCGGACCTTCGCGCAAGATATCGCTAAACTGCTGGCCTGGGCTGGCTGGACGCGGCTCGCCGCCGAAGGAATATCCGAGACTCTCGTCGTGGCGGAGATCGCGGAAGCGAGCCAGATCGAAAACGAAGAAATAGATCGGCGGGCCGCCGGAATGCTCCGCCGAATGGCGGCGTTCGACCTCTTCTGCCAGCTCGGCCATGACCGGCGGCACGTCGCGCCGCCCGACCACGCGCACTGGGTGCGGCAGCGATTCAGCAAGCTGCGCGAGAGTCGGGCCGGGATGATCGGACGAGCGCGCCGGCTCGAGCAAGTAGAATCGCGCTTGGGCCAAATGCGTGTGGCCATTCTGCGGCTGGTTTTCGGCCGCCATCTGCTGCCCCGCCAGGCTGATGAGCGCCGCGGCCATGATGGCGCGGGCCGATTCGTCGTGTTGTCCGATCAACAGCAGATTACAGCCGTTCTGCGACCGGAAAACGGACGCCGTGGGGTCTTTGATGGCAATCGCCTCGCCGAGCCAGGCGCATGGCGCGAGTGGGGTTTCGTTCCAGGCGTCCGCGGCCAAGAGTCCGCTCAAAAGCCGATTTCGGCTGACGTCGGCCGGCACGTTCCCCTCGAACACGATCTGCTGCGCGGTAAACGGCGGCTCGTGCCGAGCAGCCAACTTACGAATCCCTTCCAGGTAGACTTCCCGCCGCTCGTCCGCCAACCAAACCACTTGGAACGGGTTGTTGCCGATCACCATCCCATTGGCGTCGTTGTAAATCGCCTCGCCCGGGCGCGTGAGCAGGCGCGCTGCCGAATTGTCTTCGCTCAAGATCAAATGGGCGTCGTTCTCGCTGCATTGCAGGGCAATCCGAACCGCCATTTGCCCGATCGTACTGCGGGCCAGGCTATACGCCCCGCCCAGCGTCTGCGAACCCAAGAGCACGTGCATTCCAAACGCGCGCCCTTGCCGCACGAGCCGATCGAGCAATAGCGCCGCCTCCTGGGCAATCTTGTCGTCCTCCACGAACAACTCGTGGAACTCATCGACCACCAGCAGAATCCGCGGCAGGGCCGTCCCTGGCTCGGCCTGGCGAAATCCGGCCAAATCCTGCACGCCGAGGTTGCGAAACAGATCGCCGCGGCGCCGCAGCTCGGAATCCAGGTTCTGCAGCACGCTCAGCCCGAACTCGCGCTCGCTTTCGATGGCGATCACGCGCGCGTGCGGCAGCTCGTGCGTCGCATAGGTCTTGAATTCGACTCCCTTCTTGAAGTCGATCAGATACAGCTCGATCTCGGCCGGGCTATAGGTCAGCGCGAGATTCGTGATCAGCGCGTGCAGCAGGGTCGATTTGCCGGAGCCGGTCTTTCCGGCGACGAGCACGTGCTGCGACGTTCCATGACCAAGCCGTAAATGTTGGAGCTTGGTGGCGCCGGCCCGGCCCAGCGCGACGTCGATGCCGTGCGCGGTGCTACCAGCCCACCACTTGTCGTCGGCCGGGGCAATGTATTCGAACGGCACCTCGACGCGCCGCGAGTCCTTCGCGCTTTCGCCGACGAGCTGCACGATCTGCGTGAAGCGTTCTTCCGGCGGAGGGGAATCGACGGCCAGCGGAAACTTGCCGAACTCCGGTTCCTTCCAGATGAATTTGCCGCCGTCCCA
>DASZFO010000011.1 GCA_035939775.1 Pirellulales bacterium
CCGATTTGGCGTGACAACCGGCGGGAATAAGTTGTGGCTTGCTGGCTGAACTACTTATAATAATGGCCGCGGCGAAGCTATGCGCCGGCATTGCGGGGCAGTGGGTTTGCTACAGCAATACCTATCGAGAAAGGTCGCAATACATGCTTGCGGGTCGGATGAGGAGATTAGGTGTTGTCGCCCTTGCGATGCTTGCCGGCTGGTTCTGCGTCAGGCCGGCGACGGCCGCGCCGACTCCCGAGCAATCCGAGAAGTTCCGCGCGGCCGAGTCCGCGCTGACAAAAGGCGAAACGCTATATAAGAACGGAAAGCTCATCGAAGCTGCGGCGATGGTTCAGCCGGCCCAGAAGGCGCTTGCCGAATTGGCCGAGGCCAAGGAACTCGTCAAGCAGCTTCAGCCGCTGGCTCGTCGCCTCATGAATCTGCACGACAACTTGGCGATCGAGGGTGCCAAGGTGCCGGCGATCAGCGCGGCTGTTACCTCATTGGCGGATCTTGCCGGCGAAAAACCGATGGCGAAGCCGGCCGGCGAGAAGCCATCGACGACGCCAAGCCCCAATCGGGCAGTTAGCAAGAATTCCACGCCCTCCGCTAAATCGGGCGCCGGGGCAATCAGCTTCACCAAACAAGTCGCGCCGCTGCTGGTCGCCAAGTGCGGCAAATGCCATGTCACGGCCGCCAAGGGGCAGTTCAGCATGGCCACCTTCACCTCGCTCATGCGTGGGAACAAAGACGGCCCGGTGGTTCTCCCGAACAAAGGCAACGGCAGCCGGATTGTGGAAGTAATCGAGTCGGGGGACATGCCGCGCGGCGGCGGGCAGGTCGCCAAGGACGAGTTGGCCATGCTCGTCCGATGGATCGATCAAGGAGCGAAATTCGACGGCGCCAATCTGACGGATTCGATCGCCGGACTGGGCGCCCCCAACGCGGCAACGATGGCGACGGAGCCGGCGCTCAGCGTCGTGGCTGCCACCGGCAAAGAGAGCGTCCTCTTCTCGCGCGACATCGCCCCGGTGCTGGCCGAGCAATGCATGGTTTGCCACGGCACGCAAAACAATCCTGGCGGCCAACTGCGGCTCGAGACGTTCACCGCGCTCTTGCGAGGCGGGGCCAGCGGCGTGTGCGTCCAACCCGGCAACCCGGCGGCGAGCCTCATCGTCCGCAAGATCAAGGGGCTGTCCGGCGACCGGATGCCGAAAGGGAAGCCGCCCCTCTCGGCCGCCGTGGTCGCCAAGTTCGAAAAATGGGTTGCCGAGGGAGCGAAGTTCGACGGCTACGATCCGGGTCAGACCATGGACGTCGTCGCCGCGACCTACATCGCCGGCGTTTCGACCCCCGAGCAGCTTGCCGCGGCCAGGGCACAGCGGGCTCGGCGCATTTGGCATCTGGCGATTCCCGATGAAAACCCGCTGGAGAAGGAAACGAAGAATTTTCTCGTGATGGGCAACGTCGGTCCCGAGAAACTGGACGAGATCGCCACCGCGGCCGAAAAAGCCGCCGCCACGATCGCCCGCATTTATCACGCTCCAGAGGACAAGCCGCTGGTGAAGGGAAAGATCACGCTATTCGTATGCAATCAGCGCTTCGACTACAGCGAATTCGGCAAGATGGTCGAGGAGCGGGAGATTCCCGCCAGCGGGCGCGGCCATTTTCGCTACGACGTGGTGAATGCCTACGGCGCGATTGTTCCCCCGAACGAGACGGAGTATTCGCTCGCGGCGTTGGTCGGGC
>DASZFO010000012.1 GCA_035939775.1 Pirellulales bacterium
GCTCCAGCCCGCCAGCGAGCATCCGCATGGGCTGCCGGACCGCGATTTCGATGCCCTATTCACCAAGGACAAGCCGATCATCTTTGCGTTCCACGGCTACCCGTGGCTGATACATCGCTTGACCTACCGTCGCACGAACCACAAGAACCTGCATGTGCGCGGCTACAAGGAAGAAGGGACGACCAGCACACCGTTCGACATGGTGGTGCTCAACGATCTTGATCGCTTCCATCTGGTCGAGGATGTAATCGACCGGCTGCCTCAACTCGGCAGCCGAGCGGCCTATTTCAAGCAGGCGATTCAGAACTACCTGATCGATCACAAGCAATACATCTGCAAGCACGGCGACGACCTGCCCGCCATCCGGAGCTGGAAATGGGGGGCCGACGGCGCGGCCGCCGGACGACGAACGTCGACAGAAGGGGACAACGTGTAAATCGAATCGGCGCTCTGGTGGCGAACCGTCCCGGCAGCGACTATGTTTAATTGTCGAGTGAATTAGGAGCGGCTGATTCAGCCCGAACGAACCGCGTTTGTTCGCGCAATGGCCGCCTCAAGAAGGGAGACAACGATGATCAAGAGCAAAGCGACGGCCCCAACCGCACCTGCGGCCACCGACGGTCTGGCAAAGCTGTTAAAGCAATACGGCTGCGGCCCGATCGAATTCACCGGCAGCGACGACGCGCTTTACGAGCGTCACTTGCTCTTCGATCAGGTGACCGGTTCCGGTGAAGCCGGGGCGCGCGAGCGGTTTGAGGCCTGTGCCCGCTCAGTCCGCGATGTGCTTTCCCAGCGCTGGATTCAGACCGAGGAAACCTACCGGCGCGAGAATCCCAAGCGGGTCTATTATCTCTCGATGGAGTTTCTCATTGGACGGTCGCTGGCCAATAACGTGGCCAATCTCCTGCTCGATCCACTCGTCGCGCAGATCGTCAACCAAAAGAACATCGATTGGCCAAGCATGCTCGACGCGGAGCCCGACGCCGGCCTCGGAAACGGTGGGCTCGGGCGGCTGGCCGCCTGTTTCCTCGACTCGATGGCCACGATGCAGCTTCCCGCGATGGGCTACGGGCTGCGGTATGAATACGGCATCTTCCGCCAGACGATCCGAGACGGCTGGCAGAACGAGCAGCCCGACAACTGGCTCCGCCGTCCCGATCCGTGGGAGGTCGCGCGGCCGAACGAGACCGTCGAGGTCAAGCTAAATTGTTCCTTCGAGTTGCAAAGCGGCGGCCTTCGGGCAGTCGCTGGGAAGCCGTCCACTTTGATCGGCGTTCCGTTCGATCGGCCGGTGGTCGGCTACGGCGGCAAGACGATCAACACGCTTCGCTTGTGGGCGGCGGCGACTCCCAATTATTTCGACTTCGCGGAGTTCAACCGCGGCGACTTCGCCGGCGCGCTTTCCGAGACGCTCGCCGCGGAATCCGTCACCCGCGTGCTCTATCCCGACGACTCAACGAGCATGGGACAAGGCCTGCGTTTCGTGCAGGAATACTTCCTCGTCGCCTGCTCGCTAGCCGATTTGATTCGTCGCTTTCGCCGCGACAATGACGACTGGCAGCAGCTTCCCGAAAAGGTTGCCATTCAGCTCAACGACACGCACCCCAGCTTGGCCGTTCCCGAACTCATGCGGATCTTGCTCGATGAAGCGGGGCTCGACTGGGACACCGCCTGGGACCTGACGCAGCGGTCGCTGGCCTACACGAATCACACGCTGCTGCCCGAGGCCCTGGAAAAATGGCCGATCCGGTGGTTCGAGGCGCTTCTGCCCCGGCAATTGGAAATCGTCTACGAGATCAACCGGCGGTTTCTCGATTCCGTGCGGGCAAAGTTCCCGGACGAACGAGGCCGAGTCGAGCGAATGAGCTTGCTCGAGGAAGGGGAGCCGCGCAAGGTGCGGATGGCAAATCTGGCGATCGTCGGCTCGCACAGCACCAACGGAGTGGCCGCGATCCATTCCAAGCTGCTCCGTGCGACGACGGTCAAGGATCTAGCCGAGATGTTTCCGGAGCGGTTCAACAACAAGACGAACGGCGTCACGCCGCGCCGCTGGCTGTATCTTGCCAATCCGGCGCTTGCCCGGACGATCACTGAGGCGATCGGCGACGGATGGATCAGCGATCTGCCCCAACTCAGCCTGCTCAAGCCGTTGGCCGACGACCGCAACTTCCGCGACGACTTCCGCAAAGCAAAGCGGGAGGCCAAAGTGGCATTCTCCAATTGGCTCAAGGAATCGGGGCAGTCAGTTGATCCCGACACGATCTTCGACTGCCAGGTGAAGCGCATTCACGAATACAAGCGGCAGCTTCTCAACGCCCTGCGGATCGTCGTGCTTTACAATCGCTTGCGCGAGAACCCGAATCTCGAAATGACGCCGCGGACCTTCTTCTTCGCCGGTAAGGCGGCGCCGGCTTATCACCTGGCCAAGCGGATCATCAAGTTCATTAACAATTTGGCGGGAGCGATCGACGGCGATCCGGCCGTTCGCGGCCGCCTGAAGGTCGTCTTTCTGCCCGATTACTGCGTGACCGCTGCCGAGCGTTTGATCCCCGCGGCCGATGTCTCCAACCAGATTTCAACGGCCGGCTATGAGGCCAGCGGTACGAGCAACATGAAATTCATGATGAACGGCGCGCTCACGCTCGGCACCCGCGACGGCGCCACGATCGAGATGGCCGAGGAGGCGGGCGAGGAGAATTTCTTCCTTTTCGGCCTGACCGCCGAGCAGGTGGCATCCAGCCGCGGTTGGTACAACCCCCGCTGGCATTATGAAAACGAGCTGGAAACTCGTGCGGCCTTG
>DASZFO010000013.1 GCA_035939775.1 Pirellulales bacterium
TTTTGCCGGGTCCAAATCATCGGCGGCCAACACGCGCTTTTCGAGCACGTAGAAGCTGGCTTCCTTCGCCACGTGCTTGTCGTTGTCCGCTCGGAATCGCTCGGCCATCGCGAATAACTTCTTGTCCGACTCTTCGCTTCCGGCCGCGCCGGAGTCGTGCAGGGCCAAAAGCTCCGCGACGATGGCAAACTGTCGTAGTTCACCCTCGGGCTGAACGGCTAGAATTCGCTCGGCGGCCTCGATGATGCCCTCGGAATAGCCGAGACGCTCGTGGATCGAGGCGGGAGCGTCCTGCATCCGCTCGATATACTGCCGCAGTTCGGCCGGCGAGAGACCCTTCTTCGGGGCATACGGATTGTCGGCCGGCTTCGGCTCCTCCTTGGCATCCTCGGCCGCAATCAACACGGCGGCGACCAAACCGATCCCAATCGCCAGCCCCAACTGCCGCAACATGATCCTGAATCGAACGGTCTCCATCAGATTGTCCTCCCGATGACATTGATAACTGAAGAGTCGAGTTCCGGCGAACCGTTGCCTATCATTCTCTAGTGGCCCTTGCTGCCGGTCAATCAAGCCTGGGGCGATTTGACGGGGATGGATAAACTTAGTTAATGATCGACCAGACCGAAGAAAACACTTCTGAAGAGCCGATCGTCCCTGGCGACGAGGCCGCGATTGTGCCGCCATCGCATTCGGCCGCCTCGCCAGAGCCGGGCGCGGCGGGTGGCTTCGCGCACGCCGCGGCGAAGGTCCGCGAGTTCCCGCAGACGCCCGGCGTCTATTTGATGAAAGACGCCGCTGGGGTGGTGATCTACGTCGGCAAGGCTAAGAGTCTGCGGGCTCGCGCCGGCAGCTATTTTCTCAAGGCGGCGGCCGACGATCGCCGCACCGCCGATCTGGTGAAGGAAATTCACGACATCGATTTTGTCCCCGCCGAAAGCGAGGTGGATGCTCTGTTAGTCGAAGCCCGGCTGGTCAAAGACATCCAGCCGAAATACAACCGCTCGCTCAAGGACGACAAGAGCTTTCCCTATCTTGAGATTTTCGTCCGCGAGGATTATCCGCGGGTCGAGGTGACTCGCGAGCCGCGCTCGCGCGGCACCAAACTCTACGGCCCGTTCGCCAGCGCCGGCGGGCTCCGCGGGGCGATCCAGGTGCTGCAAAAGATTTTCAAGTTCCGCACCTGCTCGCTCGATATCGACGAGCACGAAGAGAAATGGCGCTGGTTTCGCCCCTGCCTGTTGGCTTCGATCCAGCAATGCACGGCCCCCTGCAATCTGCGGATCTCGAAGGAAGAGTATCGCCGCGATATTCATCGTTTGCGGATGTTTCTGGAAGGGAAAAAAAAGGCCCTGCTCGACGAGATGCGCGAAGAGATGCGCACTGCCGCGGCCGCGCTGCATTTCGAGAAGGCGGCCCGGCTCCGCGACGAGATCCACATGCTCGAAACGCTCGACCAGCGCGGCGATCTCGACGAGCACGCGCAACCGGAGGTCTTCTACATCGATCCGAAGAAAGGCCTGGCCGGGCTGCGGAAGGTGCTTCATCTTGCTGAGACGCCGCGAACGATCGAAGGGGTCGATATCGCCCATCTGGTCGGTGGCGAGACGGTTGCCAGCGTCGTCCGATTCATCGACGGCCTGCCGTTCAAGCCCGACTATAAGCGGTATAAGATTCGGGCCGTCGCCGGCGTGGACGATTTCGCGAGCATCCACGAAGTGGTCTCACGGCGCTTCCAGCGGCTCTCCGATGAGCTGGAGATGTTCCCCGACATCCTGCTCGTCGACGGCGGCAAGGGTCAGCTCAACGCAGCGCTGGCCGCCTTCCGCGAGCTATCCATTTCACCGCCGGCCGTGATCTCGCTCGCCAAGCGCGAAGAAGAAGTCTACATCCCCGACGCCGAAGAACCACTGCGCCTCAGTCGCCACTCCTACGCCCTACGACTGTTGCAATACGTTCGCGACGAAGCGCATCGATTCGCGCAGCAGTATCATCACCTTTTGCGGCGGAAATCGACGTTGGGGGACTAGTTGATCGCTTTCCGCAGCAAACATGACCAGGCCAGCGGCTTGAAGCCGGGGCCGAGTTCGGCGTCGAAGCGGAATTCGGTCAGGGAAACGATCTCGAAGCGGCTGCCGAGTTCGCTGCGCAGCTCCGTCTCGCTCACGACTGGCGGGCCCGGGTCGAGCGGCTCCTTGGCGTTGCCAGCCAGCACGAGGCCGAGTGCGCCTGGTCGTAGCAGCCGATCGACCGCGGTGATATAGCCCAGCGCGTTCTCGCGGCGCACGGCGTGGTAGCAGCCGCGATCGAAGAGAAAGTCGAACGGAGCGCCGAGGTCGGGCAGAGCGAGTAGATCGAGCGACAGGAAGCGAATTGTCACGCCCGCCGCGGCCGCCCGTTCGATCGCCCGCTCGATCGCCAGCGGAACGAGATCAACGCCCGTCACCTCGAATCCCTGCTGAGCGAGCCAGACGGCGTTGGTTCCGGTGCCGCAGCCGAGTTCGATCGCGCGGCACGGCCGGATGTTTTCAGCCTGAACGACGCGCATCAATTCCGAGGACGTGCGGCCTGTGTCCCAAGGTGGAGTGCCGGAGCGATAATGTTCTTCCCATTGCGGAACGTCGGCCATGTCATCTTCCTCAGAGAGAGCCGGAAATGAACGTTACTTTTCACTAACTAGCAACGATTGGGCTTCGATAAATGACAACCGCAACTGGTGCACGAAACCGTTGAGCAGCGCCGATTCTTCTGGTGTGCGGTTGCCGGCCGTCTTTTCCTCGAGCATCGTCAAAGTGTCGATGAAATGCCTGGCCTCGGGCAAGCGGATCTCCGTCGTGCCGCTAAACGGATTAGGGACTTGCCCGAGCGAGACCATCGCTTGCGTCGCCAACGTCGTGACGAGAAACGATAACGTCGCTGGCGGAAGCGGGCCGGTCCGCGGAGCATCCGCCTCGGCCGCGGATAGCGACGGAGTTTCCCCCGATCGACCTTCTCCGGCCT
This sequence comes from Pirellulales bacterium, assembly GCA_035939775.1. Taxonomy (NCBI): domain Bacteria; kingdom Pseudomonadati; phylum Planctomycetota; class Planctomycetia; order Pirellulales; species Pirellulales bacterium. The sequence continues at coordinate 3,001 of DASZFO010000013.1, forward strand.
GCGCGGCGGCAAGCTTCTCGGCCTCGACGCGGCTCTTCCAATCCTCATCTACAAAAAGCTGCGGCTTGTCGCGGTTTTCGGTGGACATGGCAATTGGATAAAACTCATCGTCTTCAAAGGGAATAATGGTTTCGACTGACAGTCTCTAGCCGCCAACACTCGACCCCTGCCCCCTGAACTCATGCCGAACCATCGCCGCGGCGACGAAGCCGGCGAACAGTGGCTGAGCGACGGTCGGCTTTGATTTGAACTCCGGATGGAATTGCACCGCCACGAACCACGGATGGTTCGGCAACTCGATGATCTCGACCAACTGATGATCCGGGCTGGTTGCCGCGACTAGCACTCCGTGCGCCTCGAACTGCTGCCGGTATGCATTGTTGAACTCATAGCGATGCCGATGCCGTTCCCATATCACATCCCGGCCGTAACAGGCCCGCGCTCGGCTTTCGGAATGCAGAATCGCTTGCTGGGCCCCCAGACGCATCGTGCCTCCCTTGTCCGTGATCGATTTCTGCTCATCGAGCAAGCAAATGACTGGGTGCGGCGTGTCTTTGTTAAACTCGGTCGAATGCGCGCCGGCCAGCCCAACAACATTCCGGCCGAACTCAATCACAGCACATTGCATTCCCAAGCAGATGCCGAAAAACGGAATCCCGCGCTCGCGGGCGAAGCGGATTGATTCGACCTTGCCTTCGATCCCGCGCTCGCCAAACCCGCCGGGAACCAAGATGCCGTCGAAACCGGCTAGCAGCCGCTCGGGGCCTTCGCGCTCGACCGCTTCGCTCTGCACACTCTGAATGCGCACCTGGGCGCGATGGGCGATGCCAGCGTGATCGAGCGATTCGTATATCGACTTGTAAGCGTCGCGATGCTCGGCATATTTGCCGACCACGGCGATCGAAATCTCGTGCTCGGGATTGCGGAGCCGGTGGAGCAACTCGCGCCAATCGTCGAGTTCGGGTTCGCCAGCGGTCAAGCCGAGCCGGCGAACGATCAAATCGTCGAGCCGATTATCGACGAGGCTCATCGGCACCTCATAGATCGAAAAATCCTTGTCGCGCTCCTCGATGACCGCCTCGGTCGGCACATTGCAAAACAGGGCGATCTTATCGCGATCATCGCGGCTGAGCGGCTGCTCGGTGCGGCAGATGAGCACGTCGGGCTGAATACCGATCTGCCGTAGCAGGCCGACCGAGTGTTGCGTCGGCTTCGTTTTCAATTCACCGGCAGCCTGGAGATACGGAACAAGCGTGAGATGGATATACAGGCAGTTCTCTTTCCCGACGTCGAGCGAGAATTGGCGGATCGCTTCGAGGAACGGTTGGCTCTCGATGTCCCCGACCGTGCCGCCGATCTCGGTGATGACCACGTCTACATCATCGTCGGCCAGCTTGCGGATCACTCCCTTGATCTCGTTGGTGATGTGCGGGATGACCTGCACCGTCTTGCCGAGAAACTCGCCGCGACGTTCCTTGTTGATCACCGATTGATAGATTTGACCGGTCGTGTAGTTCGAATCGCGCGTTAAAGGGCTGTTGGTGAACCGCTCGTAATGTCCCAGATCGAGGTCCGTCTCGCTGCCGTCGTCGAGCACGTAGACCTCGCCATGCTGATAGGGGCTCATCGTGCCCGGATCGACGTTGATATATGGATCAAGCTTCTGCATCCGCACGGCGAGCCCGCGCGCTTCGAGCAACATGCCGATCGAAGCGCTGGTCAACCCCTTGCCGAGCGAGCTGACAACGCCGCCCGTCACGAAGATATGTTTGGTCATGGCAACTCCGTTCCGAGAAAATTGGCTTCCTGCAGGGCCGTACACCACCGTGCTGCACCAGCTAGCATTGAAACCCGCGGCGGGCGATTCGTCAATGTATCTCGTCGCTGCGCACCATGAACGACCTGCACTTTTTGCTCCGCCGGGGTTAGAATCGTCAACGACTCGAAATCGAACAAAGAAGCGCACAAGACAGCATGAGTGACGACAAGCGCTCATCGCCCGCCGTTCATTGGCTGAACTCGACGGTGCTGGGTATTGGCCTGGCGAGTCTATTCTCCGACGTCGGCCACGAAATGGCGACGACGGCAATGCCGGCCCTGTTGGCGACGCTGGGAGTCAGTTCCGCGGCGCTCGGATTGATCGAAGGCTTGGCTGATGGGCTGTCGAGCTTCGCCAAACTGCTGTCCGGTCTATACAGCGATCGGCTTCAGCGACGCAAGCCGCTGGCGGTGATCGGCTACTTCGTGACCGCCTCGGGCATGGCCAGCTTCGCGCTGGCGACGCAGTGGTGGCACGTGCTACTGGGGAGGGTGTTTGGCTGGCTGGGGCGCGGAGCGAGAACCCCAGTAAGAAACGTCCTGCTCACGGAGGCCACGACGAAGGAAACCTATGGGCGGGCCTTTGGTTTGGAGCGGGCGATGGACAGCGCCGGTGCCGTGATCGGGCCGCTCTTGGCCGTGGGGCTTGCCGCCGTCCTGGGAGCAAACCACTTTCGTTGGCTCTTTTTTTGCACGCTCGTGCCGGGGATTCTCGCCGCCGTTTCGATCGCCTTTCTGGTGCGCGAGCGGCCCCACGAGCCGCGCCCTCAAGCGCGGCTCTGGGGCAGCCTGCGATCTCTGCCGAAGCCGTTCAAGGAGTATCTCGTCGGCGTGGGCTTGGCAGGAAGCGGCGATTTTTCCAAGACGCTGCTGATCCTGTGGGCGACCGAGGCTTGGAAACGGCACTACGCACCCGCCGATGCCGCCCGGACGGCCATGCTGTTCTACGTCGGCTACAACCTGGTTTACACCGTGTCGTGTTATATCAGCGGCGTCTTCGCCGATCGCTTCCCAAAGCATTGGGTTTTGGCGACCGGTTATAGTCTGGCTGTCATTCCAGCCGCGGCTCTGCTCCTGCCCGGCGATGGTTTCGCAAAGTTTGCGATCGCATTCGGCGTTTCGGGGCTCTACATGGGAGTTTGGGAGACGGTGGAGAATTCGACCGCGGCCACGATGCTGCCGGCCGAGACGCGGGGCACCGGATTCGGGCTGCTGGCGAGCGTCAACGGCATCGGCGATTTCGTCTCGAGCGCTTTGGTTGGATTCCTGTGGGTCATATCGCCGCCGGCAGCGATGTTGTTCGTCATCGTGATG
>DASZFO010000014.1 GCA_035939775.1 Pirellulales bacterium
TAACGACTCGAGAGCCATTCCTTTGAGCGGAGAGAGTTCCCGTACATGAGAGACCCGCAAATCTAACTTGGTCAATGGCATCCCTCTGAGCGGCGATAAATCGGAGATATTCGTGAAGCTGCCATTCAGCTCCGTCAGGCGCATCCCTTTGAGAGGCGACAGGTCGGACACCTGCGAGGCTCCGCAATCCAGCTTCGTTAGGGCCATCCCTTCGAGCGGCGACAGATCAATTAAGTTACTCACTCGCTGCCAACTGCTGCCGCGACAATTCAAATCCTTCAATCCTTGCAGCGCCCGCACTGGTGAAATATCGGTCAAGTTGTCTGACACAAATCCAAGTTCGGTCACCACACCGTTCACGATCTTCGGCGTCCCTATTCCGTCGGCGCCCGTAACTCTCCCATCGAAGCCGGGATTCAGTTCCATCAGCTTCTTGGCGACGGCATCCACCTGATTCTCCGCGGGCAAGGCTGCGACCTCCTTCACCCATTGCTGGAAGGCGGGGTCTTTAAACGTGGTAATCTTGCTCTCCTGTCGCTCCAACGTCGCCTTGATCGACGCTGTTCCGCCCGAATCCATCTCGAAATCTCTAGCAAAGAACTTGAACCCATCCTTCTCGACCTTGAGTCGATGCTTGCCCGGATCGACGGAGATCGAGATCGAGCCCTTCTCGCTGGGACGGGTGATCTCAATTCTGCCCTCCTCATTCAAGACTTGCACTGTGGCATCGGGCTGATTGACCTCGACGACTAGCGTGCCATCTTTGGTCTGCAAGTTGAAGACAACGCCAGCCAGGATCGCCACGCCAAGGACCGCACCGCCGACGATGCCCACAAACTTCTTATTGGACTTGCCGGTCTTCACCGAAACCGATTTCTTGTCGAGCGTGGGCTTGCGAAGCGTGTCCAGCGTGACGTTTCTGAGAAAGGTCATGATGCCGCTGCTGGAATTCCTGCCGACCGATGGCTGGAGGCTAAGTGATGTCGGCTGATCGGAATTGCAATTCTTCAAAGCTGCGATAACCTCGCTCATGTTCTGATAGCGATTTTCGACCTTCTTGGCGAGCATCTTGTTGAATACGGTCTGGAGTTGTGCGGGCACGTTGTTTCCCAGGGAAGGAATAGGGGTCTCGCGATGGGCCAGCAGCTTTTCCATCATGGTATCGCCGTCGTAGGCGGCTTTGCCGGTTAGCAGGTAGTAAAGCGAGCAGCCGAGGCTATAAATGTCGGCCCGTGCATCGGCGTGCTTGGAGCTGAGGGCTTGTTCCGGGGCGATGTAATCCGCAGTTCCCAGAACTGCTCCACTGCCTGTCAATTCGGCCTGAGTTGCAGCATCGCCATCGGCGTTGATCCAGGCCAAGCCCATGTCCAGAATCTTGACCGTGCCTTCGGAATTGAGCAGCAGATTAGCGGGCTTGATGTCCCGGTGAATGACGCCGTGCATGTGGGCGTATTCAAGGCCACGGGCCGCTTGCATAATGTAGTTCATGGCCTTGGCGACGGAAAGCGGGCCATTTCTCCTGACCAACGCAGAGAGGTCGCTCCCCGCCACGAACTCCATCGCCAAGAAGCGGCTGCCATTCGCCTCATCGGCGTCGTAGGCGGCTACGATGTTGGGATGGCTCAGCTTCGCCGCCGCCCTAACTTCTCGCTCGAAGCGAGCGACGGTCGCCGCGTCCTGCCTGACGTTCTTGGGGAGCATCTTGATCGCCACGATGCGGTCCATCGGTCGGTGCTGAGCCTTGAAGACCAACCCCATGCCGCCAGCCCCGATCTTGTCGAGGATAGTGTAGTTGCCGATGTTCAGGGACTTGGCTCGACCGTGGTAGATTTCCTGAGCCTGGAACTTGGTCAGATGATGGCTCTTGACGAGCTGCATAGCGAGTTCCTGGGCGTCCTTCGGGGTGGCCTTTGGCGGGATGAAGTTATCAAGCTTGCCGGGCGTAATGATCCCCGAATCGGCGATCTGCCGGACGAACTGTTCGAGGGCGACGGCCATAGACTTCCTCGCCGTAAGCTGGACGGTCCCTCAGTATAGCCTGCCGAAGCCGCCGGATGGGGTTGGCCGCTCGCCGGCTCTAATTCGCGAATAGGATGTCGCCTGTCGGGAGAGTCAACGGTATTTAGGTGCCGACCACTCGACTTACCGCAGGTAGTTGACAATCTGTAAGGTCCTGCCGCCGCAGGACGAACGGCACCGACTCCATCGACCTTGGCTCGGCCCACGGGCTGATCCCCCGAAGACCAGCACGCTCGATGCCAACGGGTGCGGGATATTAAAAAAGGTTCGTCCGCAGAACTTGTTGTTGTTTTTAGCCATTTCTTGCGAGCGTCGTCCGCCCGACCGACGTAGTTTGCAGCGGCGGTCGAGCCAACCGCCGCAGGCAAGCTAAAGTCGCCGTTAGCCGAGATACGCCGTCGTCGATGAATGCCGGGAGTTCGTGAAGGTTAGCCTTTAGCCTCATTGCGAGGCAGCCAGTCGGATCGAGGTCTCCAGACTGATGACTTCGTCGCACGACAACCTTATACAATTGGCCGCCGGCGCTCAATTGAACGCCGGCGGCCATGCTTGCAGCGGAAACGACTCTGTTCGTCCGGTGACTTATCCGGAAGTGGCGGGTTGCAGCGCCGCAACCAGCGCACGAACATCGACCGAGAAGATTCCGATGAGTTTGATTTTGCCCGCCGGATTGAACGCCATATACACGGCGATTGGCAGAGTGGCCGGATCCTTGGCCTTCGACTCGACGACCAATTCCCCCATCAACACGACTTCAGATCCGCGGGTGATTTCGGTCGTGATCCGGAAGTCCTTGTGAAGATCGCCATAGATATCGCGCAGAGCTTTCTTGGCAGCCTCGCGGCCTTGGTATTCCGCATTCATCCCCACGAGCGCGGGATCACCGGCGGAGTCCTTGGTCGCCGTGCCGAGCCGGACGTTGAACACCACGTCGTCGGCCAGCAGTTGATTCCAGGTTTTGAAGTCCCAGTGATTCAGCACCCCCCGGACCATTTGCCGGGCCTGCGCCAATTGCTCGACTTCGGCGTCGGTTTTGGCCGGGTCGGCGGCCCGTGCGACCGAACCGCCGGCGATCGCGCAACAGATCGCCAGCGCCGACGCGACAGAACGAGATTTAAGTTCGACGATGCTACGGTACATATTATCCCCCTTTGGGTCGAAAGAGTAATAGTTGTGACGACACGCGTCAGCGGGACGAATGCAACACGCGCTCGCGTCCCCTTGGCCACTCGGGAAAACCTTCTTCGGATTGGCGCCGGCGTTGAAAGTTAGCTCAAAACCGCCTCGGAGAAGGGGACAGACGGACAGACCCCATTTTTCTCCGCGGACTGCGCAAAATGGCGCCAGTCCCCGGCGGCTTTGTGTGCCGGCGTTAGCCGACGGGAGCAGACCCGCGGCGCATTTGGCATTCCAAGAGGTTCAAGCGAAAAGGGAGCAACACATGTTTGCCGCACAGGCAGGGACTGGAGAAGCCACCGCCGTTGAGGTGATTCAATACTAAGGAGGAGGTCGTCGCCTTCGTTCAGCAACTGATGAATGACATTCAAGCGGACTACATCGTGGAGCGACGCGCCGAACCACGCTGCCCGGTTTGCATTTCGATGGAGGCGATCCCGTATGATAGCCACGGCCATAGGGCCAACCAGCCATTCACGGCCGTTACGAAGGACGTGTCGGCTAGCGGCATTTCATTCCTGCACGATGCAGTGATTCTGGATCGGTTCTTGTTGGTCCGATTTCACCGGTTGAACCAGCACAATTCGCAACAGATCGTCTTGGAAGTGAGTCGCCGGCGACAAGTCTGGCCTCTTTGGGAAATCGCGGGAAAGGTTCATAGCGGAACCGAAGCAATTCAAGGGCAAGACCCCCTCGCGTGAAGATGCGGCTGGCGGCGTTTAGCGATGACGTTACTTCCGCGCCCGTCATCAGCTGCCGCGTCATGCGCTTTTCTCCGGCCGCTTGAATTGCACGTGCACTCAAATCGTCGCTGGACCTATTGCCCAACGGTCTGCCACTCAGCGTATACGGCGGTCGGCTCCGAGAATCCCCGATGCGCCGATGGCTGCTCGCGAGCCTTGATCTTCCGTCACAGCGCCCGCCATTCCGCCTCCGGCCGTAACTCCGAAACGTCGGCTCGCCGATAGAAACGCATCTGCCGATAGCGGCCGACCGGCTTCGCACCGGGGCGGGGAGCGAAATAGGCGGTGGGAGCCACCAGGCAGTTGTCAGGGATGTCGGCAATGCGACTGAACTCTTTTATGCGTGGGACGCTCGATTCCCGCCCGGTGGAACTAAGTCCGCTGTCAGTCGGATCGTAAGTGGAGCGGCCGCGTGGGGCAAGCCGCGACCGGCGAGCCGCCCGATTCTCGTCAGGCTTCCACCGGCAACTTGGCCAACCCGAATTCCACGAAAACGACCGCGAGGACTCGCCGGTCATCGAGGTTCGCTTCAAAGTCGCCGAGATCATCAATCTATGGATCGGATGTTGCGCTGTAGTCAAGTCCATGCGGAGCATCAAGGTTGCAATGAGTCGCGCGGCGCGCGGACTAAAGAGCAGCCCAGACCATGCCGACACAGTGACCAATCACCGTCGGGTCGCCACGGACGATGCGGCGGGCCGACAGGGCCTCCCATCCGCGGTGTCGCTTTGGACGGGCTAGGAATACTCCCTTGGAAGACTCCAGCACTTGTATTTCCGCAGCGGGCGCGACGGACTGCGAAATCAAGATCAGATCGCTCTTTCGCAAACGGCCGCGTCGATCATCAAGTCCCAGCTGTAATAAATACGGCTGCTGGGCCCCACGTACTTGCTTTGCGGCCGGTCCGCTGACCTCGATAACGCTGCCATTCCAAAGAGAATGGACGAATGGGTCGCCTTTGATCGGGTCCGCAAAAAGTGGCAAACGGATCCAAAAAGATCGCCATTCGCCGGGCGCAGCTCCTCCCAGATCTCCGTGGCACGGTTCGGCTCCCGAATCAATGAACCATCTGTGCCGCCGACCGAATCCTGCTTCCAACCGGCGAGCAAAGAGTTCGCTGATACGTCGTCGTCCGGCACGGCAGTCGCATATATATTGCGGGCTGACCCCGAGCCGGTGCGCGACACGCTGCTGTGTGATTCCGTCGGCCGCCAGCTCGTCGAGAAACTTGCCGAAACGTACCTGCGGCAGGAAGTCGTCGGACACTCCATCGTCACTCGACATGGCGGGACTCCAGAACGAGAGCGAGACCAATTCCAAAAAAAATCGAAAACCGCTGTTGAAACTTCACGATCAGGGTACTAGCATCGGGTATTGTATTGAAAGCAACGATTCTAACGCACACGGAGGTGCAAACATGATCAGCCGTCCAAAGCAGCTCGTTCACGCGGAGCGCTATTTTCACGGACCGGATTGGCGGCGTCAACTGGCTATCGCCGCGGCCGAGCGCGGCGGCCGTCGACGCGGAATTCGCCTGGACGAGGTGATTCGCCGTGCGGCGGACTTCTATTGGCTGCGCCAACAGGGCTCATCAAATGCTCGGACCGCGGCGGACCGCTACCCGGAAATCGCCGCCGCTGAGGCGGCCTGGAGCAATCCCTCGCTCCGCGAGCAATTGCAGCTGATGCTCTTGGGCGGCTGCGAGCCGGCGGAGATCGCCGCACGGCTCGAGCTGTCGCCCACTGTCGTGGAGATGATCGAGGGTCTCTTTTTCGACGTTCGTCCGATGATCAATTCACCGATCTGGGTCCTGGCCCATGTCATCCGCCGGGAGGCGGACAAGGGGCACGACGATCATGCCGCGAGGCTGCGAATGGCATTGTTCGGCCGCCAGATCGCGGTGCGAGCGCTGCTCGACGCCGAGGACGGCCTGCCCCTGGATCACTCCGAACGGATCGCCGCCGACATGCTGCTTCTCGAGGCGAAATCCCGCCAGTGTCTTGAAATTCACCTGGGACCGGAACGGGCACGCGAGTTTTTGGAGCTGTATTCGAATTTCCACCTCGAGACGCGTCGCCTCGACTTGGAACGCGAAAAGTTCGCGTTCGCCGTGCAGCGCTGGAAGGAGCTACGCGATCTGGCGCGGGCAAGAATCGAGCTGAGGCGCGAGGAACTGGCACAGCAGGCGAATCGGGCCGAGCGTGGCCGTGACGCCGCGGGCGTGCCGGAAACGTCCGGCGTCATACCGCTTTCTAGTCAGAACGCTGCGTGAGGAGTTTAGTTTTCTTATCCCTTGTTGGAGAAGCTTGTCATGGACGATATTTACAATAGTTACCTAGAATTCTGCCGCCCCTTCAAAGCGGCGCCGCCTTGGGACGTCTTGCCGGCCGATCCAAGAGCGTTTGTCGGGCCGTCGAACCCGGCGGCGACACTTGAGAGACTCGTCGAGCGCCATGGCCGGCAGGCCTTGGTTGGCAGTGGCCTGGCCCAAGTCGGCGCCGATGGCGGCCTCGCGATCTGTCCGTTGTTGGCGGATCCCGACGTGCTGCTGGTCGCCCTCCGCGCTCCCCATTGCGCCGGCGTCACGGACTTGATGACTTCCGCCGGCAGCATCGGCGTTGAGGGTCTGCCTTACCTGGCGGTGTTGCGCGACGCGCCCACCGTCAATGCGCTGATCGCCTATGGTCACATGTTATTAGTGACCAGCGACCTAAACGGCGCGATTTTGCTGCGAGCGTTGGGGTTGGCGGCGGTGCCGGTCAGCGGGCTTGAGAAACTCGATCGACGAGGTCTTGAGTGGCTGAGCACTTTGTTCGGAGTAAAATGTTCATCCTCCGAATTGTACGACGACGAGGCCGCTCAGCCGGCCGCGCCGGACCAGCAGTGGGCCAGCGAGCTGGATCAGGACGCCTGCACGGATGAAGCGTGCGACGACGATGAAGACGAGATCGCTCAACCCGCCGCGCCACTGCAGCAGCAGACCGGCGAGCCGGATCAGGACGCCTGCCTAGATGAAATGTGCGACGACGATGACGAAGAGGCAGTAGAGGCCGCCGCACAGCCAGCCGCGACGCCCCAGCAGCAGGCCGGCAGTCTGGACCAAAGCGCCCCTGCCGTTACCGAATCTGAACCGCGGGCGGTCTCGAAGCCGATCGAAATCGTGCTCGTCGGTTGGTCGCTGCAAGCGCTTCAGACGAATTTCCTGGAAGGCCTTCAGGCAGCGATCGATCGTCTTAAGGACTTCCACAGGTTTCGAGGACTCGACCTTTTAAGAATCAGCGTTTGGACGCCAACCACAGAGAGTCTGGCTTCAATTCGTTTTGGCATCGAGCAGCATGAAGCCGACTGGGTCAGAGATGCCATCCTCGAGAGCCTGGATAGTCAATTCTGTTGTTTGGAAGACTTGCAGAGACACGATATCGCAGCCGCGGAACCCGTCAACCTGGCGTCGGCGACAGAACAGCTGGTCGAAGCGCTCGCTGCCGACGACGGGAGCGGCAGCCGCCGCGGGCGTAAAGAGGCGATGGCCAGCTACCGGCGATTGACCTATGAGAAGCTCATCAAGCCGCTGTTGCGCGACGCCGAAGCCATGTCCGATCCTCTGAAAGCCGCGCAACAGGCGCAGTTCGCCCAACTCACGAATGTGTTTCTCGCAGCGTGGCCGTCTGCGATGGAGGCCGAGCTGCCGGCCAACTCGAAGGGTCTCGCCGTCGGATTCGGAAAGGATTCGCCACTGGCCGCGCTGCTGGCGACCGGCAAACAAATGATTGCCCTGGGACAACAATTACAAAAATGTAAGCGAAATCCATCGATCAAGAAGAATCGCGCTCCCTTGACGATCACCGCCAAGCCCGCGGGCAACTTGGCGTTGCCGCAAAGCGTTAGCGCCGCAGGGAGACTAAGGATCGAACTAGCGTGACCTCCAGATCAGCGGCCACGGCCGGCGGCCGCGCTTTCTATTTCGGGGCGGCGACGAACCGTTTACCTGGGCCACGATGGCGCTCGAGTCGATCAGGCACGATGGGCGACGGAAACTCGCTTCTCCGCCAGCAGCGAAAAAGGCGAGTCGAGGTCTGGCGCGACGTGTTTGGGACAAAAATGATTTCGTGACGGCACAGCACGGCTGGTGCTGGCGTCAACACATCTTGGAGTAAAAACTCTGGCCAAACCATCCGCGAGCGTCGCTTGTGGGGTATGGCAATTGTGGCATCTAACCTATCGACAAAAGGAGAAAAAGGATCATGGATGATCGAGAGAATCCCCCTGAACAGCAATCACCCATCGCCGCCGCTGAAAGCCTATCGGCGGGTCGGCCCCCCAAGAGTCGCGGCGATTCGATATTTCGTCGCCAGCGCCGGCAACTTCGGGAATACCGGAGGCAGGCACTCAACAACCCGAATCATCTGGCCGCCGGGCTGGCCTATGTCACTGCAGATTTGTTGGAACTCGAAATGCTTGTCGCGCGGGTCTTGCGGAGGGACCTGCGCGTCGACTCTTCGGTAGAGGATGTAGAACAGCGGTCTGCGTCAATCGGCCAGGTGATTGGCTTGTCGAAGCAGGCCGCGCAACTCAGCAAACTTCAAATGCAGCTAACCCGGGTCATCGAGGACGAATGAAGCTGAAGGCCGTCGGCCGAGATTGAGTTGTTGCAACACGCTCATATTCAGCCCGACGCGGCGTCCATTCACTAGAATACATCCGCGTGGCAGTCGTCGTTCGATTTTTTGGGGCGGAAGTTCATTCACGGCGAGCCGGTCGATGAGCTTCTCTCCGGCGATGCCTGACTGCTGCCGATCCGTCAATTCAACGAACAGCTCGGATTGACGGCTGAGTTCGCGTCTGCCTTGCACGACACGGTAGGTTCAATCGGTCGAATTCAGCTTTGCCGAGATTACTCGGGCGGGGAGCTACCGCATCCGGCCCGGCGACGCCGATCAGAACGACCACGACCAGTTGCGTTAGATCCCGTCTTCAAGCTGATGCTGGCCACGTGCCCTCGGCGACGAACTGGCTGACCAAACTTGGAAATGCGCCGCGGCCGGCACTCCGGGCCAGAGGGGGTTGAAAGTGCAACCGTTCGGCCCAAGATTTTTCTGGAAATGACGCGGACGACTCGGCAGGGGCCTCGCGCTTCGCGCCGTAACGCATTTTTGAAGGCGCGGCGACAGGTGGCCGGAATGCCGGGCCGCTGAAATCCATTCGTGACGGATCTCGTCTTTTTTGAGCTAGTTCTGGGGCCATCCTGAGTGACAATGCGGTTTCGTGAAGTAGAATGGGGGTCGCCGTTTCCGGCGGATTGTCCGCGGTGCGACCGGCCACCGGACGAGAACTTCGGGAGATTCTCAGGCACTTTGATCACGCGGGCGTCACATGATTGAGCCAGCTGACACTCGGACCCGTCGTCGGCCGACGGCGGTTGCGAGCCGTAGCCCGGTGGATCAGGAGCCGGGATCTCGTCGTCGCAAACTCGCTGGCGACGAGGACGCGTCGAGGACGAACGATCAGATCAAGGCCCTGCTCCTGGCCCAATCGCAAGTTCTGGAGTCGATCTCCAAAGAGTCCCCGCTCACGGAGATGCTGGAATCGTTCGCTACAACGATCGAACGCCAGTCCGACGACATGCTGTGCTCGATTCTTCTCTTGGACGGAATGACGCTGCACCATCGCGCGGCGCCGAGTCTCCCCGCCGAATACTGCCACGCGGTGGACGGCGTCAAGATTGGTCGCTCGGTAGGTTCCTGCGGCACGGCGGCATTCCGCAAAAAGCAAGTGATCGTCTCCAACATCGCGACGGACCCGCTGTGGGCCAACTATCGAGACCTGGCGCTGCGTCACGGGCTGCGCGCGTGTTGGTCGACTCCCATCTTCAGCAGCACGAGCAAAGTGCTCGGGACGTTCGCTTTGTACTATCGAACTCCGCGGCGGCCGAGCGAGCGTGAATTGCAGCTAATCGAGACTTGGACCCATCTGGCGGCCTTGGCCATCGAGCGGAAACTGGCGGAAGAATCTCTCCAGGCCGAGCGGCGGCGGCTGCTCGATCTTTATGAATCCCAGGAGTACGAACGAAAGCTCGCGGCTTACGAGATTCATGATGGCATCACCCAATACGCGGCCGGCGCGATCATGCACCTGGAAAGCTATCAGCGAGCACTGGGTGGTCAGTCGTCACCGCCGGAACTTCAGTTGGTCGACCATCTCGTGCGAAAGACGTTGGAAGAGAGTCGCCGTCTGATTAACGGATTCAGGCCTCCCATTCTCGACGAACAAGGGATCGTCGCCGCGATCGAGTATCTGGTCGAAGAGCAGACCGCTGCCGGACCGAAGGTCACCTTGGAACTCAAATCCGAGATTCCGCGCCTGGCACCCGCGTTGGAGACCGCCATCTTTCGCATCACTCAGGAAGCGTTGACCAACGCCAGAAAACACAGCGGCAGTCGGAAGGTTGAAATCAAGCTCGACCATGATCGCGATTGGATCCATCTCGAAGTGCGGGACTGGGGCAAAGGTTTCAAGCCCTCTCGTGGCCGTAAAGGTCGTTTCGGACTGCGAGGGATTCGTGAACGCGTCAGGTTGTTGGAGGGTAAGGTCGCCATCGAAAGCCGACCAGGGAAGGGGACTTCGGTCTCAGTTGATCTGCCGATCCTTGTGCTGCCAAAGCAGGCCGAAAACCGCAACAATCGCGGACCGCTGCGGTCCGTGACCCGCGGAAGTCCTCGCTGAGCGCCGCGGCGCGGTACTCGGCACGCTCGTTCTGGTTCCACCGTCGCAAGCGTTCGAGACGAAGAGTTGCGTCGTCGAGTCGGGCTTGGCCAAGGCGATTAATCGACTCCAAAACTGCGCCATAAGACGTGAGACCGGAATTAGCCCTTTGCAGTTGAATTCTCGGCCGGCCTCTCGTCCTTCTCGTCGCCTGCTCGCACTCTTCACGGCTGGAACTTTCTAGCGGCTCCGCATTCGTTGCGGCGCCGTCTCAACCCTCAAATCTTTCTGAAGGAGACCCGCCCATTGAAACCCCTGTTGTTGTTTTGGTGAGTAGCTCGCTCGCCCTGCTAGTCGTCACGATCGCGCTGGTGCGCGAAGTGCGTCTCCGCAGAGCCTTGCAGCGGCTGCTGGCCCGACTATTGGCCCATTGGAGAGGAAAGGAACCATGAAGAACTCTTGTTTACTGCAGCTCGTGTTTTTCTGTCTGCTCGGCACGCTGTCCGGCGGCTGCGATTCGGATGACTCGCGTGTGGCGAGACTTTCACAAGAAGCCGCTGCTCGCCAAGCGGACCAGAACCGGGAGATGGCCCGCCTAGTCGAGTCCCAGCAGGGCATGCAACAAGGCATCGACGCCCAGCGCGGCCATCTCGACGAGCAGCGCACGGTGCTGGAAGACGAGCGGCGGGCGATCGCCGCCGAGCGGGTCCGGGACCCGATCATCGCCAACGCCCTGACGGGAGCCGTCGTCCTGGCCGCTTGCGCATTGCCCCTGATGCTCGCGTTCTTCGTTCTGCGCGGCTCCCACAAGTCCGACCCGGACGATGCCGCGCTCAGCGAACTTCTGGTGCATGAACTCGTGGCGGACAAACCGCTCTTGCTTCCCCGGCCGACCCTGCCGGCGCTCGAGGAGCAATCCAATCAACTCGAGACCAATTCCCTGCCCACCAAGGATCTTTGAAGCCGAAGATAGTTCGCACACCGCGTGGATCAATTCCCATTTCATTCCTATCCCAAGAAAGGAGGACACCGGTTGTCCCACATCGTCGAGATCAAAACCGAAGTCCGCGATCCGGACGCATTGCGGGCCGCTTGCCGGCGGCTGGGACTGGCTGAACTGGTTCACGAGACCGTGCAGCTCTTTAGCGGCAAGGCGACCGGCTGGGCGGTCCGGCTTCCCGACTGGAACTATCCGGTCGTCTTCGACACAACCCGCGGCGAGGCTCGCTACGACAATTTCAATGGCCGCTGGGGCGAACAAAAACATCTCGATCGTTTAATGCAGGCCTATGCCATCGAGAAGTCGCGGCGCTCACAATGCGCCTCCAGCAATGTATCGGTTCGCCCGGGTCGTACGTCCAATCCTGCCACACACAATTAAAGGCTGTTTGCCTCAGCGTTTTTATCGTCCCTTTGAACCAAGCGGGAGAGACGAAGTCGATGTCACACATCGTCCAGATTCAAACTACGATTCGCGATCCCGTCGCCGTGACTGCAGCCTGTGCTCGACTTATGTTGGCAGGGGTAAGTTATGAATTGAGGCGCCGCATTGCCGAACCGCCGCCACACGAAAAGGAGATACCCATGTCGGAACCCATTCCTGCGGAAATCTGGATCGGCGGCAAGACTCGTCGTGAGCAAGTGCCGCAGCTCTGCAAGGCGATCGAGGACGCTGGCGTGGCGCTCGAATGGGGCGATGCGTACTTCGCGCCCGAGACGGGCGAGGAACTCGAGACCGCCTGCCAGGACAAAGATGGCGTGCGATTGTTGTGTCTTTGCGACGACCAGGCCAACTATGGTGAGTTCAAGCTGCTGGAAGAGTTTCTAGTTCGCGAGAGAATCACGTACCGTCGCAAGTCCGACGCGAAGTACGAATTCGACGCCGAGGTCGTCGAGCACCGGCCGCAGGTCGGGCAGGTGCGCTATCCGTCCGACAGCAGCGGCCAGCCATTCGTGCCGCTAGCGACCATGATGCAAATCGCGGCGACGATCGACGAGGCGGCGAACACGGCCCAGGGACAAACGGCGCTCGAACTCCTGCGCCGACTCCGCAACGTCCAGCAACTCCTGCATGAGGCGCTGCCGGTCGTCGTGCCTCCGCTCGAACCATTCGAGATCGTCGGCTGAACGATCGGCGCGGTCACCGGCATTCTTCGTCGCCGTCCTGGGCCACTCTTCCTTTGCTGCGGCTTCGATCGCGCAGTACGGCAGCCGTCCAATTCGCGAAGCGTGCGGCGCTCAACGCGTCTTTCTGGGGCTTGCTCTCTCGCAAGTCCGCTCATGCCGGCAGAACTCAAGTCCGCGGCCCGCGAGCGACTGGGGAGGCTGTTCAATTCGGCGGACTATCCCGAATCGCTCGACGGGCTGTTCGAGGTCGAATGGGATTTTCCCAGCGTCGAGCCGCCGGATTATCTCCGGCAGCTCAGCCCCGAACTGTATCGCCAGGAGAGCCAGCGGGTCGCCGCCCGGTTCGACGAGGCGATTCGCCTGGCGGAAGAGGCGTTCACCGCCGAACTGGCCAAGCTCATCTCGCACCTCACAGAACGGCTCTCCGGTCAGGAAGATGGTAAGCCAAAAATCTTCCGCGATTCGGCCGTCGAGAACTTGAACGACTTCTTCCAGCGGTTCCGCGCGCTCAACGTCGGCTCTGACGAGCAACTGGATCAGCTCGTTAGTCAGGTGCAGAACATCGTCCGAGGTGTCGAGCCACAGCAGCTCCGCGACCTACAGCCGCTCCGACAGCAGGTGGCCACTCAGTTGTTGGGCGTTCAATCGGTTCTGGACGGGCTGATGATCGACCGGCCGCGGCGGAACATTCTCCGCCAACCCAAGTAACTCGAGGGCCATCGCCATGGAGATCGTCATTTCTCCTCAAGGCCAGGCTAAGGCGATCTACGACGAGGCCATTGAACTGGCAACTCTCGGCCAGCTCGCAATCCGCCGCGCCCCATCCGTCGAGCCAGATATGCAAGGCCGGTGGCTGACAGATCTCTCGCCGGTAGCTGGTCCGTGCCTCGGTCCGTTCGTTTGCCGTAGCGTGGCCCTCGAAGCCGAGCGGGCTTGGCTCGAGACTAACTGGTTAACGGGCCAAGACTGACGGCGTCCTCGCTCCGCGGCGCTCTTCCGGCGACCACGTCTCTACGCGTGTTTCATCAGGCCGCAGTGCGCGTTGCGCCGCGGCTTGTTTTCTTGTTCGCGATTTCATGTCACCCGTTTTGGAAAGGACCCATTCCATGACCCAAGCGCAACTCGAACGCGAGATCTCCCGCGCCACCGGAGAATCCGTCACCACGATCCGCAACCTGGGCTTCAGTCTGATCGAGCCTCCGGAATTGGAGCCGCTCACCATCGACTGGGACGAACTCGAGGCCGCCCGCGTCGGGCTGTTTCCCGCGGCTCACTCGCGGCGTCTGTTGGCCGCCTGAACCGGCTTTTGTCGTTGATCCTCGGCGACGAGCTTTCGTAGTCCGTGGTCGTCCGTCTTTTTCCTTCGTCCACTCCTATTCGCTCTTGGAGATCAGTACATGAAGATCTTTTTCATCAATGCCCAGGGGGCCGGCTTCGCCAACCATATCGAGGTTCGGCGCGGAACCACCGTCGAACAGCTCTTCCACGAGCGGGTCCCCGGCGGCAAGCCGGAGGACTATTTGATCCGCGTCGATCGTCAGCCGGCCGCGGCCGGCGAAGTCCTCAAGGAAGGGCAGCGGGTTTCGTTCACTCCGACCAAAATTGAAGGCGCCGGCTGAAATGCCGATCCGCTGAGTGGCCTGCCGGCATTATTGCCGGCAGGTCACTTTTCTACCTCCGACATCCTTATCTTCGTCCATCACAAACAGAGGCCCGAACTATGAAGCAGAAACAGCGCGCACTGCTGGCAATGGTCAACGCCATTCGGGCCGATCTGGCTCGGCGGCAACGGCCCGATGACCGTGCCACCAGGCTGCCGGCGGATGCGTGGGACGATCTGGTTCAGATTACGCGGCGAATCGAACGCGCGGAGCGGAAGGGTTGGCATCTGGCCGCCGCGCAACTGGCCGGAGATCAGACGTTCTTGGCCACCTGCGTTCAGAGCGAACTGGCCACCTGGATGGAGTGTCGGCGGAGCCGTCCAGTTTCCAGACCGCTGCCCAACGCATCAGACCTGTTTCGAGACCTCGCGGCGCTCCAAGAGGAGTTCGGCGAGGTGAAGTATGAAGGGGGCCAGGAACTCTGGGTGACCACCGAGCCGATCGAGCTGGAAGGGATCCGTTTGGGACGATTTCAGATTCGGCTCAACTGGTTGGCGATCGGCGCGAGTACGCCCTACCGAGTCGTGGCACTCGATCCCAACCCGGCCGCCAGCGACGACAACACGACCCATCCGCATGTCCGTCACGAGCACCTTTGCGAAGGTGGTGGGCGGACGGCGATCGAACAAGCACTGCGGGATTGGCGACTTTACGACTTCTTCCTGATCGTCAATCGGATCTTGCTCACCTATTCTCTGGGCAGCGCCCACGTCGAGCTGGCCGACTGGCACGGCGCGGCCTGCCGGAGTTGCGATTGCTCCGTCGACGAGGACAGCCGTTACGATTGCCACGGCTGCAATTGCACGCTCTGCGCGGATTGCACCAATTTCTGCGGCTGCGGCTACGACTTCTGCTCGGACTGCATCTCGAATTGCCCGCGGTGCGACGAGAACTGCTGTCAGTCCTGTCTGTCGATCTGCGCTAAGTGCAAGGCGGCCGTATGTAGCGGCTGCCGTGAAACTGAAACCCTGTGCAAGAAATGCCATGAACGAGAAACCGCCGATGCCGAAAAGGCCGCTGCGCTTGCGAAGCGGCCACCGAAGCGTAAAACCCGCCGCGCCCGCGCTGCGGTTTAGCCCGACTGCCTGGGCCAAGTTGATTTATTTGCGCGACCGGGGACCGACCGAGGTGGGCGGATTCGCGATCGCGGCCGCCGATGACGGGTTGTTCGTTGAAGACGTGCAGATGGTCCGCCAGCGGTGCACGCCGGTCTCAGTCAAGTTCGACGACACGGCCGTGGCCGATTTCTTCGATCGGCAGATCGACGCCGGGCTTGCGATGGACCGCTTCAACCGGATCTGGGTCCACACGCATCCAGGGAATTGCCCGTTGCCGAGCAACACGGACGAAGACACGTTCGACCGCGTGTTCGGCCAGTTCGAGTGGGCCGTGATGTTCATCCTGGCCGAGGAGGGCCAATCCTACGCCCGGCTACGATTCAGCGTTGGGCCGGGCGGCGCGATCACGATCCCGGTCAACGTCGATTACACCCGCCCATTTGCCGGCAGCGACTTGGCCAGTTGGGAGCGCGAGTACGCAACCAACTTGAATCACGAGCCAGCGTCCCGCCGCGATTGGCTCGGTTCGCCGGTTACGGCAGTTGAAATGGAAGCGAACGGGTTGCAGAATCCGCGGGAGATTTCCGACTCGTTCTTCGATCCCTTTCGGGACGATCGTCTTGATGATCACGAACTGTTTTTGGAAGGAACCTTGTATGACTCGTGAAGTAACCCGATTTGAACGACAGAAGGATTTGGTGCCGCCGGAGCGCCTGGCCACGGTGCGGGCGACTGTGATTGGCGTCGGTGCGATTGGCCGTCAAGTCGCCCTACAGCTAGCGGCCATTGGCGCGCCCCGATTGCAGCTCGTGGATTTTGATGCGGTGGATCAAACGAACGTTACCACGCAAGGCTATTTGGCCGCCGACATCGGCCAAGCCAAGGTCTTGGCCACGGCGGAAGCGATTCGCTCGCTTGATCCGGCCATCCAAGTCGAAGCGATACTCGACCGTTATCGTCCATACCCGGACATCGGTGAAGCGCAGTTTTGTTGTGTCGATTCGATCTCGGCCCGCGACGCCATTTGGCGCTCGGCCGGCCGCGGCTGTCGGTTCTGGTGTGACGGCCGGATGCTCGGAGAAATCATCCGTGTGCTCGTGGCGGCCGATCCCCGCGGCCGGGCCCATTATCCCACGACGCTCTTTGCGCAGGCCGAGGCCGAGCCCGGCCGCTGCACGGCCCGCAGCACGATCTACGCGGCCGCCATCGCCGCGGGTCTGATGGTCCACCAGTTCACGCGCTGGCTTCGCGGGCTGCCTACCGATCTAGATAACACGCTCAATCTGTTGAGCGGCGAATGGTCGGTCGTCTCGCCGTGCGGCCGGTCCGGAGTTCCTTGGTAGCCGAGGCGCCGGACGTGATTCGTGGCGTGCGGGATGAGCGCAGTTTCCCCGAAACTATCCTCCAGGGAGTTCTCCGATGATAACAATCTCGCGATCTTTGGCCCGCCGACTTCGGGCCGTGTTTCGCCGCGCGGGAATCAAACCGCTGGGCGGCTATCGTCCTCGGGTTTCGTTGCAAGCCGGACCCGACGGATTGCGGATCCATTCACTGACCGCCGACGTTGCGGTCCAGTACCTTCAGCCAGGCGAACATCCGCCTGAAGAATTCGCCGTACCGGTGGATTTGCTCGACGAGTGCCACGGGAAGCGGGACGATCCCGTGATGCTGGAAGCGCGGACGAAACAGAAAATCGTCGCCAGTTGGCTCGACGCCGGAATTCCGCAACGGGCCGAATACGACGCGGAGTCAATCAAGAAACCGTTCCCGGAATTGCCCGCGAGCTCGTGGCCGTCGATTCCGCCTTCTGGCAAACGCTGCGGGATGCGGCGGAAAGCACGGACCCGAATCCGACTCGCTTCGCGCTCAACGACATTCAGTTGTGCGGCGAGAGCGGCCTGGTCATTGCCACCGACGGTCGGCAGATCTTCCGGCACGGGGGGTTCCAATTCCCTTGGTCCGAAGACGTGCTGATCCCGGCGCCGGCGGTGCTCGGCTCGACCGAGCTGGCTGACGACGGTGGCGTGGAGATCGGCAAAACCGAGCGGTCGCTGGCGTTGCGGATCGGCAAATGGACCTTGGCCCTGACGATCGACCGCGAAGGACGATTTCCGAATATGGAGGAGATCATCGCGCGGGCCGAGTCCGGCAATTCGGTGCTGCGATTGACGCCCGGGGACGCCGAGTTCCTCGCCACCGCGCTGCCGAGACTCCCGCGAGAGGATCCCACTTGCTGTGGCGTGACGGCCGATCTGAACGGCCGAGCATTTGTCCGAGCGGAGTGCGCGTCGAATGTGCCGGTGACCGAATTGGAGCTTGCGAATAGCACAGTCGCGGGCGAGCCGATCCGCGTCGCGATGGACCGGCGGTACCTGGTGCGGGCTCTCAAACTCGGCTTCAGAGAATTTCGTTTGACGACTCCGGAGGTTCCGGTCCTTGCGGCCGACGGGCGGAGAGAATACATCTGGGCGCCGTTGAGCCCCGCCGGCGCCGTCGGCACCGCTGACAACGCGATCAAGATCGCATCGCCATCTGAAGGCGCCGCGCGTTCTGCTTCCTCAACAACACCCATCAGGAGACAGTTTACGATGTCCGAAAGCATTACGACGGCACTCAGTGCCGACGGCGCGGCTGCGATCAGCGCCGAGCTGGTGGCCACTGGCAATCCCGCCGGCAGCGACGCCCGTGGTGCGGCCACCAAGGTCCGGAATACAACGATTCGCAAATCCAGCCGTTCGAGCAGCGCCACGACGCTTGACCAAGCGATCGCGCTGCGCGATTCGCTGCGCCGGCCGGCCAGCCAAGCGGGCGACCTGGTCCGGGCGATGAAGCGGCAGCGCCGTGAGGCAAGTCTGCTTCGCTCAACGCTCGTCTCCCTCAAGCAGCTTCATGCGGCCGGGTAGTTCGCGCCGGCCACACGGGCTTTGGGTCTTGCGTCCGCGCCGGTTCCGTTCCTCGTCGTCGACGATCCGTAAGGTACTGGCGACCCGCTTCGCTCGGCCACCAGTGAAAATGAATGCGAGTGTCTCGTCGGTAGCTTCGCCGACCACGGGGCGGTTGTGTTCCTTCCAAGCATGACCGCCCCCGGCCAGCCGCGCTCTTGTTGGCCGGAATATCGAATCATGATGGCAAGCGTCTTGCAATCAAAGACTTAATGCAAGCGCAGGCCGTGCGTGCCGCATTCTTGGCAATATTCTTGGCAATGCCGACATGGATCTGCAAACATTCCGGCAGTACCGTCCCCGGGTTGCCGCCTGAAGTGCGCTTCGGCCGCCCGATTAGCGGAATTGCCAGTTTTTCAGCGAAAGGTACGATATTATGGTCCCGCCGGAAGGAATTGTTCCGCCGCCATCCGCATTGGGCCTCGTCCTATGCGAGGGAATTTGGACGGACGGAGCGA
Organism: Pirellulales bacterium; assembly: GCA_035939775.1. NCBI lineage: Bacteria > Pseudomonadati > Planctomycetota > Planctomycetia > Pirellulales > Pirellulales bacterium. Next base: position 18,884 of record DASZFO010000014.1, read on the forward strand.
CCGGCAAGAAGTTCATTCTTAGGTGTTTCACGGCGATTCGTGCTCGCGAGTTCCCGGCGATTCAGCCGCTCTTGAGTGCTTATATTCTTTTGACGAATAGTCGCGGGAAAGTCCCATTCAAGGTCGTCGTCGATGTCGATGAGGAGCGAGAGCCACTGGCCGAAATGGCAGGCGAGAATGAGTTCCCCGATGTGCGGACTGTTGTGTCGATCGACGCAGTCATGATGGGGTCTCATTCCCGTCCGCCGGTGAATACCGACGTCAAGCGTTCGTCGATAACGAGTTCATCATCGAACGCAGTTTTATCGTCGTGAAAGCTCAATACGTGCCGCAATGAATCACCATTCAGGTAATACGACTACGATCCCCGAACCCTCGTTCGTCATCAAAAGCGGCACGACGCCGCAGCCGAATGCCACAAACCTTACGCTGGGCGCGTCCGTTCTGCCGTTCGACGAGATCAAGGTTCTTCTCTCTGCGACGCCGCTGCGATTGCCCAAGCGAATTCCCAAGAGATGAAGTTCGCGGATTCGAAATCGCGCCCCGCCGATCCAGGCGGGGTTTTTCATGCGCGAAATATTGCCATGATCGGCGGGAATTTCTTGGGCTACTTCAGTTCATAGCCGCCGGGACGACCGCGCTCGCAACCCTGTCCGGACGCTGACAGCCCCCAGGCCCGCGAGCAGTAGCGCGTTCTGCTCGGAGATTGACGGTTGCTGAAGTATGACTTCGGGTTGAACGGATCGGCCGTCCCGCGATCTTGTGGGTCCCAGTTGTCGCCGCCGTCGGTCGTATGCAAGAGCGTACTGTTGAGATCAACTGCCCGGGCATTCAGTGAGTCGACGAAACTCGCACCAAGCAAAGTGGTGGCGCGAGTGGACTGGGTCGCGCAGTTAGTCCGCGGTTGCACTGGGCTCTATGGGACACCCAGGTTGCACCGCCGTTTGCCGTGTTTGCCACCGCCGATCCGAAAATCTTGGCCCAGATAGTCTGGGCAGTTATAGCGTCGCGCCGGCGGCCAACAAATTCTTACAGACAAGGGAGGATTCGATGCCACTAAAACTTAATGTCGGACTGAGCAAGAAGGTCGGCCAGCCGAATTACGGCAGCCTCGGTGCGTCGTGCCACGTCGAAATCGAATTGGACCAATCCCTGATCTTCAGCGACCTCGACGGTTTCCACGAGCGCGTCCGCAACACGTTCGTCGCCTGCCGGCAAGCGGTGCAGGATGAGCTTTCCCGGTTCGACGGCGCCGCGACCGGCGATACGTCGGCCGATGCCCGCGGCCGCGGCTCCGCCAATGGCGTCTTGAGCGACAACGGCTCCCACTGCAATGGCAATGTCTATCGGGCCTCCGAGAAGCAGGTCGATTACGCGCGGCAACTGGCCGGACAGATTCGCGGTTTGGGCATCCGACGCCTGGAGACGCTCGCCAACCGCTTACACCACCGGCCGCTGGCGGATTTGTCGAGCCTCGAAGCGTCGACGCTGATCGACGCCCTGAAAGACATCAAGGCCGGAAAAATCTCTCTCGGCCACATCCTGAATGGAGCCGCCGCATGAAAAACGAACCCATCACCCGCGACTTGCTCGCGGAGCAGCGAGGCGGCCTGTGGGACTACGTCTCGCCGAGTCGGCTGGCCCTCTGGCTCAAGTGTCCGCTGGCCTTCAAATTCCGCTACGTCGACGGAGTCGAAACCCCGATGAGCCCGGGAATGTTTGTCGGCCGCGTGGTGCATTCGGCGCTGGAGAATTGGTACCGTCATCGGCAGTTCGGGATCCGGCTCGAGCCGGATGACGTGGCCCGCCGACTCGTCGAATCCTGGGGCTCGAGTTTGGCGTGCGAGCGGATCGCGTTCGAATCGTGCGCCGAGGAGGAAACAAGCCGGAAGCAGTCCGTCGATCTGGTCCTGGCGTATCTGGCTCAGCTCCCTGCGGACGAAGCGCCGCCGCTGGCGATCGAGACGGCGATGAAGGCGCCCCTGGTCGACCCGGGCACGGGCGAAGATTTGGGCGTGCCGCTCGTGGGCGTGATCGACCTCGTGCTCGACGAGCCGGACGGCGGGGTGATCGCGGATTTCAAGACCACCTCCCGCGGCGGCGAGCCGCTCGAGACGGCCCACGAGATCCAGCTCAGTTCCTACAGCTATCTGTATCGTCACACGTCGCCCCGGCCCGAATCGGCGCTGGAGATCAGAAACTTGATCAAAACGAAAACGCCGAAAATCGAGACATATCGCTACGGTGCTCGAAACGACCACCATTACCGGCGGCTCTTCGCCGTGGTGCGCGCCTATCTCGACGATCTCGACCGGGGGCGGTTTGTGTTTCGGCCCGGGCTCGGCTGCTCGATGTGCGACTTCCGCGACACGTTGTGCCCCTCATGGGATGGCTGAAATGGTCGCCGCGGCGATCGTAATCGTCATCGAACGGAAACCTGCGCCACCCGAGATCAAATGCCTATCCATCCGCTGAGTGATAATGAACTCGTTCGGGGTCCGATTGAGATCGCCAGCACTGTCGCTACATCGGATGTGTCGTCTCGCCGGCGCCCTCCCGCTCCGCGCGGGAAGGCGCCGGTCAAGCCGTCGCGCGGATCGGTAGTCGCATGTTTGTTTTTTTAGCTATTGCGGCTTGAGGCGATTAGGCCGGTCGCTTTCCACCCGACGGTCCCCACGTTTCATCGGGTAAAGTCGTATCCTTGCCAAAGCAGAATTCGCAGACCATTTCGCATCCGACAGGGCCTGCAGCGGAGATTCCGCCACGCGACACCGATAGACGTAAAACGTCCAAGCAATGTACGTTCCCGAGATTTGAGGCGACCGATTCGATCGAGAGACCCGCGCTGGAAGGTCGGGACCCAACCGCGACGGAGAATGAGATCGGTCTCCGCGGATTCGATAGGCGCTCTCAGCCTCGGCCAACGGGAGCTAGGTTAGACGGCTTTAGCGCGGTATCTGAGGATCCCGACCGGCGCGATGCCGGTTAGCGGTTGTGGGGAGCGGGCGATAGTTTTGTGACGAATTTGGCATTGGAGATCGCTTCAAGCTTGACCACGGTTGCACCGTTCGGCGGCCGTCTTGTCAGCCCCGCAATCCCGTCCGCCGCGGAGGACTCGGCGAACAGCCCACAGGCCGGCAACGGCCGCCGCAGCGAGCAGGATCCAAACGAATCCCCAGCCGTAGCGGACGTAATAAAACGGCAGCTTGAGAAACTCCTTCGAATAGATCGCGAATCCCTCTTCAACTGTCCACCAATTCTCGGCATTGAAACCGTCGGTCGGCACCGAGATGAATTGCAAGCGGTCAGCCCGCTCACCGAGTACGTGTCGAAAAACCCAGCGGCTACGGCGCGTATGATAATCGGACGTGACCACCGCCACGGTTGCCTCCGGATGGGCAATCAACATCCGCTCGAGCGATTCGGCTTCGTCGAACGTCGAAGCACACACGCCATCCAGCACGGCGATGCGATCAACGGGAACGCCAACGGCCGTGAGAATTCGGCGCGCTGCGGCATCTGAATCTAGCCCCGTGGGAGAAAAGCGATCCGCGGAGACAACGTGCGTAAGCCAAATGTCGTGGCGGATGAATCCCTTCCGATATAGCGCCGCGGCGCCGAACGGCCGCGACTCGAAATCGCCGGACAGGACCAGGCAGTAGTCGACCACCCGCGGCGGCTCACTGACATCAAGCCAGCGGCCCGCCGCGGGGAGCCACCAACCGCTGCTCAAGTAAATTGCGAACCCGAGCACGGCGATTGCCAGCCAGCGCCGCGGCCAGCGCCGGCGCCGCCGACTTATTTGGCCGGCTGAGCCGGCGGCAGGCTCTGTTCGTATTGCTCGAGGGTCCATTCGCCTACGCTCGATTTGGTCTCGCCGTGGAGTTCGATGAACGCCAGCTGGACGTAATCCTGGAACACCATTTGGATCCCTTCGCGGTCATGCCACCAGTTGGTCTCATCGAAACGGCCGCTCACGGCGGCAAAGTGAAGCCGATTGGAAACGTCACTCGGTAGCACCGAATTGAAAACGCGCCGTTCGTATCGACCGCGGAATTGTTGGCAGAGCACCTCCAGTCGCGGTGTCGGCCGTTGGTCGAGCCATTGGCCCAGTGCCCGAGCCGCCTCCCAACTGTCGCGACTCGGCCCCGGTAGGAAGACGATCGAGCCGGCCGCAATGCCGCGGCTCTTTAGGTATTCGCGGATCGCGGTCCCGTATTCAGGCCATGCGCCACAGCGCTCGCTGCGGGTCGGCGGCATTTGAAATAAGATCAATCGAGTCGCGTCACCGCGTCGAACTCTCTTGATCGCGCTGTCGATCGCCACGCGGTCGCTGGCCATCGAGGGGAGAATGACGATAAAGTCGGCGTCGGCCAGCGGCTGATCGGCAACAAGAAACCGACCAACACCGCGGAGCAATGGGGCATGCAACAGCCACAGCGCCGCGACCACCGCGATCGCAAACACGGTCGGCCGACGCCAGCGATGGCGAGGGATTGCCGGCGGTCTCGGAGTGGCGTCAACGGGCGACATACCAGATCATTTGTCAAATGCAGCCGATATGGCCGCAGCGGCGACGCTATCGCGCCGGCTCGTTGGGAGAGTCGGACCCGCTGCGGCAGACTCTGGGGGACGAACGACCGTTTGGTAGCAGCGCTCGTGGGCAGGATAGCCGCTCGATTGAAGTAGTTCAAGGATGCGGATCGGTTGGCGTGCCGACGGCGGGGCGCGCTGCTCGATGCCCCCGGTGTCAGGAGATCCCATGGGACACCCTGGATCGTTTTTTGCGATTGGGCCGCGGCAGCGTTGTCGGCGTCTTTTGGCATTTAGGACAGAGGGGCCCTATCCTGGCCGCGCGGCACCTCGCGTGCGCACGACTAACCTTGCCATCGGGTCCCGGCAAGAAGCTGAGATCAAAGATTGAGGCTGCGGCCTGAATATCGTCGATTTCCTTGCCGCACGAGTTGCACTCAGGAATGCGATCCACCTCTCATGCTCAATTGGAAGAGGCGGCGGGAACAATGCCCCTTCATGCCAAGATTATAGCCGACGACGACGCGACCGCGACCCGGTCCGGTTATTCATCCACTGGTAGAATGCGGCGATGGTCGCGATCGGTGCGACTGATCTGCTGATTCTGTTTCCGGTTTGGGCATTCGTCGGCGTGGTCGTCTGGCTGATAATCCGACCGCGCCAGCGGCGCTAGCCGCCGTGTCCTTGACAAATCCGCGCCTATACCACCTCCGGCAGTCGCGAGCGATTGGACAACGCTCCCGCCGGGATCAAAATCAGGCAGTTTGAAAACTCGGCCACCCGGAGAATCTCGATGCCGGGTTCCAAAGAGAAATCGCCGAGAACTGCTCCGCGCTCCGCCGGTGGAAAAAGTGCTAATGCCGAATTCATCCGCCAAGCCGCGAAAGCGAGCGGCACGTCGTTTCGCCCGCGGGATATTGTCGCCGCCTTGAAGGACTGGCGCGTCGTGGTAACGTGTGGCCAAGTCCGAAAGGCGTTGACATCCAGTGGCTTCTGTCGGAATCGTCGCGGCGCGGAAGCGGCCACCGCATCGTCCCCAGCCGATTCCGGGGCCATGAGCAAAGCCGAATAGATTCGAAAAACGGCCCGGTCAATGCCCAAAACCGTCCTGTCGCGGGACATCATCGCAGATTCGAAGGAACAAGGCGTCGACGTGTCGTTGGCCCAGGTCAGCACCACCTTGCGTTCTGCTGGTTTCCGCCGTCGTCGGGGAAAGAAAGCAGCCGCCTCGTCGGCCGCTGGCCCAGCCAACGGCGCCGCCGGGCATGGGTTAAATCTGGAGGCGCTGCTGGCGATCAAGAAACTTAGTTGACGATCGCGAAAGGATGAGTACCCACTGAAATGAAACTTGTGAAATGCGAAAACTGTCATCAAATCGATATTGACAAGGTGGTTTGCAAGATTCCAGAATGGAAGGTATGGGCTGATGAGAATCGAGAGCCGCACGGATGCGACTCGGCGTCGGCCTCCTCAGCCTTGCGGCGGCAGATAAATGGCCGCGGGAGCGGGCAACATGCCACGGATGGCAATCACGTTCCTGACGAACGCCATCGATCTTCGGGCAGCTATTCGTCCGCGCCCGGTCGCTGGGCGGCATCCCTGGTGGCGGATCGTATCCCACCCAGATCTCATTCCGCGCAGCCAGCGGTGCCGGTCGGATTGCCGCGCGCGAAACATTTGAAAACTCCACCTCCCGGTTAAGCCGATCCGACTGCCGACGCACGACCAAAAACCTTGCCCGTGAATATGAACAACCACGCTCAAGATGCTTCCGCACCGGAGACGGTGAATCGATCGGCGCTTGCCCGACTCGAATTCAATGCCGCCGAATTGGCCGCCCTCAGGCGCCAGGGCTTTGTCGCACGGGAAATTCGCGGTAAGCGGACCAGCGTCTTCAAATTGCGATTCCGGTTCGGCGGTCGGCAACGCGTTCGTTACCTGGGGACCGACGCGGACGAAGCAGAGAGGATTCAAAATGAATTGAACGAACTTCAGGGAGGGCGGCGGGCGGATCTCGCGCTTGGCCGGCTGAGCCGCTCCGCAGCGCAGCTTTTGCGGGACAGCAAACTACGGCTTGAGCCGTGGGTGCAGCGGGCTGGCCTGCGGTTTCACGGCCGCGCAATTCGGCGGCCGCGAGCACCTTCGCCTGAATTCTCAATAGCCCGCAACTTTAGTTAAGTCCAACTCCGACTATAAAGGAATGCCACGATGAAAGGTCCAAAGGGAATTAGAACAAACGACGAAGCGAGCCAAATGGGCGACGATATCGGTCCGGACGAAGTGGATGCCCGGTTGGAGCGCATTTCGCAGTACGGCCAAGTATCGCTGAGCGAACCTCCGTTGCAGGCCAACCTCAGGGTCGCGAACGCCGAATTATTGGAGTTGGCCCTGCGGATGAAGGAGGAACTCGCAGCGGTCCTCGAGCGTCGCCCCGATTCTATCGAGCGACTGGCGCACGTGCGTCGCGGCATGAATCTCTACCTGCGGATTACCAGCCAGATTTCACGCTATACGCAGCTCGTCGTCAAACATCACCACGGTCAAACCGAGAACTAACTGGGGAGGGACTATCGCAATACGCGCGGTGGCGGCGATTACCTACTCTGATAGCATTATCATGATATCCTGCTGTGAATCGAATCCGAGTATTCCGCAAGAGTGGGCATTGTCGGCGCGGATTAGGCCGTGGGGCCGTGCAACGAAGCGAAGAAACGACAACTTGATACCCAACACTGCCGCGGGGGTATTCCGGTAGTTAGCATCACCGATTGGACAGAGAACGAAGTTTGGACCTACGGGCGTTACACGACCCCCACGAGTTCCGACAACGTGGTGCTTTCGAGCTTGTCTATCAGCACCGGGGTCGTGACGTTGCTTGGCAACAATGAAGTCAGCCGGGGAAAAACGAGCTGTTCAACTTGACCGGCTCCGGTCAGATGTCCATGCTGACCTCCAATCCCGACTCACCCAACCCGGTTTACTCGATGCTCACCTGGAAATCGAACGAACTCACGTTGGGGGCCGGTTTCATGCCGTCGTTCGTCACTTGGACCGCTCAATCCGCGGGACAGTACGTGGTCAGCGCGTCCTTCGAGACGGGTCAGCCGGACACCGTCACGTCCGCGGGATTGGCCGCGCCGCTCGACAGCCCAGGGGGCTTTACTCTGGGATCTGAGAGCGCGTTCGTGCCTTACTCAACCACGATCCGAGTCACTGCCGGCGATACCGTTGACCTCTTGGCTTGGGATGGCACCGGCAGCGCCAACGAGTCGGCGGGGCTCAGATTCCAATTCTCCCCGGTGACCGCTTCCGATTCCCCCGATCCAGTTCCGGAGCCATCTCGGGTCGTTGCCCTGCTGTTGGGCCTCGCGAGCATGGTCGTCGTCGGCTGGTTGTGGGATTACCGCCGGCGAAATCGCTGTGTTGTCAGTTTCAAGTGAGGGGCCGCATGGCTGAGTTCCGCAGGGACCGATAGGCCGGCCGGCCGTGGTCGAATCGCTTTGGGACGGAGACGAACTATCTGCCGCCCGCGCCGCCGGAGTTCGCGTTTGCCGATGGCGGCGACCACGCGCCGCGGCCAGCCGCCGGCCAGCAACTGGTGTTCCGCCGCGAGCTTCAAGACAAAGACGAACATCGCCTCGTGAACTTCCAGCGGCAGGCGGCCACGAATCCGCGACAGGCTGGAGTGGTCGGGCGTCTCTTCTTCAACCGGCACCCCAAGGAATTCGGCTAGCGAGCCATGCGGGCGAGACTCCCTTCGCTTGGATCAAACAGCGGTTTGGGTTGCGTCAGTTTTTGGTGCGCGGCTTGGACCGTGTGCGGGTGGAATGGCGGTGGGCGGTCACGGCATTCAATCTCTGTCGCTTGATGACGCTGCTGGCCGGTCACCGAGGGCGTCCGGGCCCCGAGCCGCGGATAGGCACTTGTTCCATATAACTTTCCCTTCCAGACAACCCGACCATGCTCTGAGCCGAACCCGTCGGCTCTTGCTGGCGGCTTCCCTGGGGCCCGGGGGAAACTCCTGCAATCACCCGGAGGGCGGAAGTAAATCAACAGGTCGCACGCGAACCGGCCAGCGAAACCGTTCTGTAATTCGGGCAGCTAGCGACGGTTCAAACATCCCTTGACACGATGGCCGAAATCGCCACAATCCGCGGCGACATTTTGAGGCGGCATGGCACTGATGCTTCGCTGCCGCGGGATGTTCGGGCGTCCCGCAACGCCCGTTGTGGCTGAAACCAGTCCATGTCCGTCGGCCGGCGCACAGGAAGTCGCAATGGCCGGCTGGATTGATTCGTGAGGGCGACGCCGATTCCTATCGGCGGCGCAGGGCAAGGAGGCCTTGCGATATGCCAGCATCGACCCCGCGCACTTGCAGCGTGAGCCTGAAACGGCTCTGTCCCGGCGCTCGATTCTATGGAGCGTCGGATGTCATCGTCACCTCGGTCTGCGCCGATTCTCGCGCCGTCGATCCGGGCGACCTATTCGCAGCACTGGTGGGAAATAATACCGACGGCCACGATCACCTGGCCGAGGCCTTCGCCGGCGGCGCGTCAGCCGTGCTTGCGGAGCGGTTCGTGCCAACCGACGGGCGGCCGCTTTGCGTCGTGCCGGATAGTCGCGTCGCGTTCGCCCGAGTTTGCCAGGCGCTGGCCGACAATCCGAGCGGGCGGTTGAAGGTGATCGGCGTGACCGGCACCAACGGCAAGACGACCACAAGCTGGCTGATTCGCGGAATTCTCGACGCGGCCGGTTATCGCGCGGGCCTGTTGGGGACCTTGGAGTACAGCGACGGCGAGACGGCCGAAGCCGCGGACTTGACGACCCCGCCGGCCCCCGTGCTGGCTCATTGGCTCCGCCGGATGGAGGTGGCCGGCTGCTCGCACGCGGTGATGGAAGTTTCCAGCCATGCGCTAGCCCAAGCCCGCGTCGAGGGAATCGAATTCAACGCCGCTTGCGTCACCAACGTTCGCCGCGATCATCTCGACTTTCACAATACGTTGGCCAATTACCGTCGAGCGAAGGCGCGGATTTTCAAGCATTTGGCCGCCGACGGATTCGCCGTGCTGAATGCCGACGATCCGATCGCCGCGGGCTTCGCTGAACTGGTTTCCGGGCCAACGCTGACCGTCGGATTGCAATCTCCCGCCGAGGTGACCGCTCAAGTAATCGATCGCTGCCGCAGCGAGCAGACGTTTCTGCTTTCCGCCGGCAGCGACACGGTGCCGGTTCGCACGCGGATGATCGGCGATCATCATGTAGCCAATTGCCTGGTCGCCGCCGCAGTTGGGCTGGTTTATGGAATCGAACTGGCTGACGTGGCGCGCGGCTTGGAGCAGGTCGAGCAAGTCCCTGGCCGGATGGAACGGCTGGAATGCGGCCAGCCGTTCGGCGCGTTTGTCGATTATGCTCATACGCCAGATGCGCTCGAGATTTGCCTGAAAACGCTGCGCGAGGTGACCGAGGGACGGCTGATTTGCGTCTTCGGCGCCGGCGGGGATCGAGACCGCGAGAAGCGGCCGCAGATGGGGCGCGTCGTCGAAACCGACGCCGACTTGCCGATCGTCACCGACGACAACCCTCGGCACGAAGACCCAGCTCGCATTCGCCGCGACATCGTGCGCGGATTCAAGTGGCCGAGCGGCGCACGGATCATCCCCGATCGGGCCGAGGCGATCGCTTATGCGCTATCGCAAGCCGATTCGGGAGATTGCGTGCTGATTGCCGGCAAGGGACACGAAGAACATCAAATCGTCCGCAACCAGCGGCATTGGTTCGACGATCGCCACGTGGCTCGGCAATGGCTCTACGACAATTCCTTTTCCACTGAAATGCTCGTCAAACCCTGGCAGCGCGCTCGCGCGGCGTAATCGTGGCACAGTTTGTTGGAGTTCAGGCTTTAGCCTGCCGACCGCAGCCTAAAGGCTGAACTCCAACAGTCTGACCGCCAAACCACCTATCTCCGACATCATGCAGCTTACGATCGGCGATCTTCACGAATTGCTTGGCGGCGCGCTCCGCTTCGGGGCCATGCCGCCGCGCGACGGTGACGCCGCTCTCGTCGGCCGCGTCGTCACCGACAGCCGCACCGTCGAGCCGGAGGAGGTCTTCTGGGGGCTGGTCGGTCCGCGGTTCAATGGAGCACATTTCGGTGAAGAGGCGTTTGTCCGCGGGGCGTCGGGAGTCGTCACTTCCGGTCGCCGGGTCGAGCCGTGGGCCGGTCGCTGGTCGCTCGAGGTCGACGATTCCCATCGAGCCCTGTGGGAACTCGCCGACTGGAGCCGCCGGCAGTTCACAGCTCCGCTTGTCGCAGTGACTGGAAGCGTTGGAAAGACGACCACGCGGCGAATGATCGACACGGTGCTCGGCTCGCGCTTGGCCGGCACAACCAGCCCCAAGAATTTCAATAACCACGTGGGCGTGCCGCTTAGCTTGATGCGACTCGAACGCTGGCATCAGTATGCCGTTCTAGAGCTTGCCGCGACCGCTCGCGGCGAAATTCGCCAGTTAGCGATGCTCGCTCGACCGCGGATCGGTGTCATCACCCACATCGCCGATGCCCACCTGGGAAGCTTTGGCAGCCACCAGGCGATCGCTCAAGCGAAAGCTGAACTTTTGCCTGAATTGCCGGCGGACGGCTGCGCTGTCCTCGATGGCGATGACCCTCTTCTCCGTCGAATGGCCGGAAACTGTCCCACGCGAATCGTGTGGGTCGGGCGCGGCGCCGATAACGACGTGCAGGCTAAGCTGGTTCAAAGCCGGAACGGACGGCTGCGATTCCGCGTCGACGGTCACTCGTTTGACGTGCCCGTCTGGGGACGACATCACTTGACCGCCGCGCTGGCTGCGATTGCCGTCGGCCGGCTATTTGACTTCGATCCGGAAGAGATCGCCGCGGCGCTCGCCGGTTTTGAAGGATCGCCAAGGCGATGCGAGGTGACGGAAGCCGCCGGGGCAACGATCGTCGACGATTCTTACAATTCGAGTCCGACCGCGATGCGGGCGGCGCTAGGGTTGATTCGCGAAATCGATTCGGCTGGCAGGCGGATCGTCGTGGCCGGCGATATGGGAGATTTGGGCGCCGCGGCGCCGCTCTGGCATCGTCGGCTGGGAGAAGAAGTCGTCAGCTTGTGCGGCGCAGATTTGCTGATCGCTTGCGGGGACCATGCCGCCGAGATGGCGACCGCGGCGGCGGCGGCCGGCATGCCGCGCGATTGCGCGCTGGCCTGCCGCGATTGGGAGCAAGCGCTGCCAGTGCTGGCTGAAGCGATGCGCCGTGGAGACGTGGTGCTGGTCAAGGGAGCGCGAGTGATGGGGATGGAACGGCTCGTCGAAGCGATCAAGGCGCGTCACACAGTCGCCGCAGCCGCATGAGGACTCTCACGAACACATAACCAATACATTTGAGGCTCCATCGTTGGCGTCGGGTTTGCGGGAACCTGGCGCTGCCCTCCCTCCTGGGTTGGAGCATAAAACTCGCCGCGCCGCGGTTTCTGGGTCAACCGCTGCGGCGAGTGCTTCGCGATGGAGCCTATGACTGAGCACCGGGGCGGCGCTTGCGCCGCTCCGGTGTCTCAGGGAAACAAGGGTAAGTACGAAGTACAAAGTACGAAGTACAGAACATTCTCATGCTCGTTTGGCTGCTCAGTTGGCTGCAAGGGTATTCGCCGAACGAGGCCTACGGCGCCGATCTCGGTCCGCTGGGCAAGATCACGTTCCGTGCGGCGCTGGCGGCGGGCGTCAGCTTTGCCGCGGCGCTCGTGTTGGGTTCGCGCGTAATCGCCTGGCTCAACCGCCGATTTCGCGAACCGATTGTGACGGACTCGCCGGAGTTACGCGAGCTGCACCAGCACAAGCAATGGACGCCCACGATGGGGGGACTGTTTCTCGTCGCCGGGTTGCTCGGCGCGACGGTCCTTCTCGGAGATCTGAGCAATCATTATCTGCCGATCATACTGGTGACTCTGATGGGATTGGCCGCGCTGGGAGCAGCCGATGATCTCATCAAGCTCTCCCACCGCGGCGACGGGCTAAGCGCGCGCCAGAAATTGGCCGGGCAAACACTGGTGGCGCTCGTCGCAGCGCTCTTACTCTACGGAGTGCAGCGGCAACAGCCGGGAGGCTTGGACTTCGTCGTGCCGCTCGTCGGTCGCGTGGGCGAGTTGGGTTGGCTGTTCGTGCCGCTGGCGATGTTGGTCGTCATCGGCTCGTCCAATGCCGTGAACCTCACCGATGGTCTCGACGGTTTGGCCGGCGGCTGCTTGCTTTCCGCGACCTGCGCGATGGGAGCGATCGCTTATGCGAGCGGTCATGCCGAATGGGCGGCGTATCTCAATTTGCCGCATTTGTCCGGCGCGGGAGAATTGGTCGTCGTCGCGGGCGGGCTCGTGGGTGGGATCCTCGGCTTTCTGTGGTTCAATTGCCATCCGGCGCAAGTGTTCATGGGGAACACCGGATCGCTCGCGCTCGGCGGAGTGCTGGGCCTGATGGCCGTCATCGTGCGGCAAGAGCTGCTGCTAGTGATTGTCGGCGGGGTGTTCGTGATCGAGACACTGAGCGTGATCCTACAAGTTGGAGTTCATCGCTGGACGCGGCGGCGGATCTTGCGATGCGCGCCCTTGCACCACCATTTCCAACTGCGCGGTTGGCCGGAGAGCAAGATCGTCGTGCGATTTTGGATCGCGTCGATACTTTGCGCCGTGTTGGGGCTATTCACGCTCAAAGCGAATTCCAGCGACCACAATCCGGCCGGTCCGAATCGCCTGACGGCGCGAGCGTCACTTCCGGCCCGGTAATTTTAAGCGAACCTTTCGGCCCATCGATGCGTCAGATGGATGGAACAACGGGGCCGAGCTGCGCTCATCTCAAATGACTACCGATAATCTTCACGTTGTGTTCGCTGGCGGCGGGACGGGCGGCCACTTGTTTCCTGGTCTGGCCGTGGCCCGGCAGTTGGAAGTGCTTGCTCCATCCGTGCGGATCACGATGGCGACTGGCGGCAAGCCGCTGGAGCATTCCCAAGTTGCTGCCGCCGGCTTCAATTACGTCCGCCTGCCTTCGCACCCGCTGACTTCCGCCGCCGGCGCGTGGCGCTTCGTCAAGGACAATATCTCCGGCTGTCGGCGCGCACGGCGGTTCTTGCAGCGCACGAAGGTGTCGCTCGTCGTCGGGTTGGGAGGTTATGCCAGCGTTCCAATGGCCTGGGCGGCCGCGTCGGCCCGAGTCCCGCTTGTGCTTCTGGAACAGAACGCGTTTCCAGGCCGCGTGACGCGGTGGCTGGCGCCGCGGGCGTCGCTCGTCTGCGCAGCCTTCGACGAGGCGCGGCCTCTGTTGAAGGCCGGAGGGCCGATTCGCGTCACCGGCAATCCGATTCGCGCCGGTTTTCTGTCTAAAGCGGCTGGACATGCTCGTCGCCTCTCTCCAAATCGGCAGCTCGTGATTCTCGGCGGCAGCGGCGGCTCGCGGACGTTGAATGAGCAGGTCCCGCGAGCGCTCTACAAGGTGCCGCGGGAACTAATCGGCTGGCGGATTCTGCACCAAACCGGTCCGCGCGATTGGGAGGCGACGAAAACCTTGTACCGTAAACTGGGCCTTGAGGCCCAGGTCGTTCCGTTCATCGAGCGGATTCAGTCTATCTTGCCTGCCGCCGATCTGGCCATTTGTCGGTCCGGCGGGACGACGCTTGCCGAACTCTCGGCCACCGGCGTGCCCGCGTTGCTACTTCCCTATCCCAACGCCGCCAACAATCATCAGCGCAAAAACGCCGACGTTTACGCCGCCGCCGGGGCGGGCCGCATCATCGACGCCCGGGAGGTCAGCGGCCGGCTCGACAATACGATCGCCGAGTCGTTGGCATCTCTATTGAGTGATTCTGCGGGCCGGCAACAAATGGCCAACGCGATGCTCCGACTGGCTCGACCGAATGCTGCATGGCATGTGGCCACCATGATTGGTCAAATGCTTGGAGCCGCGGTGCCCGGCCAAGCTGCGGTCGCTTGACGGCAACCAAGCGCTCGCCACTGCCATCCTTGGTTGACCGGCGTGTTGCAGGTCGTACGAATTGCATTGGCCTCTGTTGACACTTCCGTCCGTCCGGCCGTATCATGCCCCGGCTCATGGTGCGTTGACATAGTTAACCTTTCACGGAAGTTTAACGGCTCTCGCGCATGGACGGCGCTCGTTCGCAAATCTGTGTCAATTCGGACGTCGAGTTGGCGACGATTGACCATCGCCCGGCGCCGCGCATTGCCCATTTAATCGGCATCGCCGGTTCAGGAATGCGATCGCTCGCGGCGGTGCTAATCCGTCGGGGATGGCGCGTCAGCGGCTCCGACGTCGATCGGAACGCGTCGCACGGGCTGACTCACATCGGCGCGACGATCTACGAGGGCCACGCGGCGGGAAATGTTCCGACCGACGCCCAGCTCGTGATCCACAGCGACGCGATTCCTGCGGATAACATCGAACGCCGCCGGGCCTTCGATTTAGCGATTCCGGCCCGGAGCTATCCCGAGATGCTCGCGGAATTCGCGTGCGACTCGGCGACGTTCGCCGTTGCCGGCACTCATGGCAAATCGACGACAACCGCGATGGCCGCCGCCGCGATCGTCCGTGCGGGGCTCGATCCGACCGTGATTTGCGGCGCGGCTCCAATCGGTTGCCTAACGGGCGGCCGGGCCGGCGCCGCTCCGCTGTTGTTGGTCGAGGCATGTGAATATCGGGCCAACTTCTTGCGGCTGCGGCCCGATGTGGCGGTGATCCTAGGCATTGAGCCGGATCATTTCGATTGCTTCCGCTCGCGACGGCATTTGTTTGACGCCTTTCGGCGATTCGCCGGCCAAGTCCGGCCGGATGGCTTGTTGCTCGTCAATCACGATTGCCGCACGAGCCGGCGCCTGACCCGCGACGTGAAATGCTGGACGAGGACCTTCGGGTTCGACCGCCGCGCCGATTGGACTGCCAAACGCCTTCAAACCTATCGAGGGCGCTATCGCTTCTGGCTCGTCGAGCGCGGGCGTCCGGTCGCCGAGGTGGCCTTGCAAGTGCCCGGGAAGCATAATGTCTTGAACGCGTTGGCGGCGGCCGCTTTGGCGACGGCGGCCGGTACCAGTGCGGATACGATTGCCGCGGCGCTGTCCTCGTTTCGAGGGCTGCGACGTCGGCTCGAGGTGATCGGCCGGCGCGGCGGCATCACCTTCATCGACGACTACGCCCATCATCCAACGGAGATTCGCGCAACGCTGGCAACCGTCCGGCAGATGTATCCGGGCCGGCGTGTTTGGTGCGTATTCCAACCGCATCAAGTCTCGCGCACGGCCTCCCTGCTGGACGAACTGGCCGCAAGTTTGCACAATGCGGACAAGATCGCCGTGGCGGAGATCTTCCGGGCTCGCGAGCCGAGCGCTCGGCCGGGGGACGTGACGGCCGCGGACCTGGCCGCGGCCGTGGCGGCGGCGAGCCATGATGTGCTGAATGAATACGATTGGGACGGGATCGTCGGGCGCGTGGCAGCGGATATTCGCCCCGGCGACGTTTTGATTACCATGGGAGCTGGCGACATTGGGAAAATCCGTCAAACCTTTTATCAACGGCTTCGAAAAGATCGTGCGCGAAGCTGAGCCGCTCGCGCCGCACACTTGGTTCCAACTTGGCGGCCCGGCCGAATACTTCGCCGAGCCGCACACGTTCGAGGAGTTGGCGGCGCTCGTGCGGCGCTGCCACGACGACGAAATTCCGATCCGCATTCTCGGCGGCGGCTCGAATCTGCTCGTGCGCGACGACGGCGTGAGCGGCGTCGTCGTGCGGCTCTCCGCGGCGCCGTTCAGCGGAATCAGCCTACAAGGGCAGATCGTGACGGCCGGCGGCGGCGCGCGGCTCGGACACATCATCTCGACCGTGGTTCGCGAAGGATTGGCCGGGCTCGAACCGCTCGTCGGAATCCCCGGCACGCTCGGAGGCGCCCTGCACGGCAATGCCGGCAGTCGCGGCGGCGACATCGGCCAATGGACGTGCCGGGCCACGGTCATGACGCGCAGCTCTGAGATCCTTCAGCGCGAACGCGAGGATCTCGTTTTTTCGTATCGCCAAAGCAGCTTGGATGAGCTGGTGATTCTCGGTTGCCAATTCCAGCTTGAGAAAGAAGACCCTCAAGAATTGACCAAACGGATGCAGAAGCTCTGGATCGTCAAGAAAGCGAGCCAGCCGCTCGGCCACCAAAGCGCCGGTTGCATCTTCAAGAACCCGCGCGGCATCAGCGCCGGCATGTTGGTCGATCAGGCCGGACTCAAGGGCACGCGCATCGGCGGCGCCGAGGTCAGCGATCGACATGCCAATTTCATCGTCACCGACAGCGATGCCACCTCGGCCGACGTGCTGCGGCTCATCGAGGTGGTCCGTAGCCGCGTCGCCGAACGGCTAGGCGTCGAACTCGAAACCGAAATCGAAATCTGGTGATGCGTCAAGCGCAGTGCAGTAACACCGTCTCCGTTAGCCGGCACAAACCTGCTTGAGCATTTCGGCCAATAATTCGAGAGGCAGTCCGACTACGTTCGACGGGCTGCCTTCTACAATGTGGACCCAGCCGAGACGGTCTTGATAGCCGAAGCCGCCGGCCTTCCCTTCCCACTGCCGGCTGGAAACATATTCGGCGAGTTGTTCGGTGCTGAGCCGATCCATTCGCAGCGTGGTCAAGGCAACTCGAGTCAGCGGCTCGCCAGCCGGCGCGCTCCAAACACAAATCCCCGTCAGCACGCGGTGTTCTCGGCCGCTCAAGAGTTCAAGCATCCGTCGTGCCGCTTCGGCCGACTCGGGCTTGCCGAGGATCTGCCCTTTGCACACGGCCACCGTGTCGCAGCCCAGCACCACTCCCCGGCCCATTTGCCGAACGACGTCGGCCGCCTTCGCTCTCGCCAGCCGGGCGACATAGTCGGCGGGGCTTTCTGCATGATCCGGCATGTTTTCCTCAGCGCAACTCGGCGGCACCACTTCGAATTGATAGCCGGCTTCGGCCAACAGCTCGCGCCGCCGCGGTGAACGGCTGGCCAAGATGAGTGACAGGTGACACGTGGCAAGTGGCAATTGATGAGGAGGCATGACGGTACCCCGACGAGGTAGATATCTGTTCGAGCCGACTCTATCCTATGAAGAGCGATGCACTGGAAGGAAGACAAATCCGCTCCCTTGCCACCTGTCACTTGCAACTCTTCTCGTGAACCGTTCCCGCCTGCAAATCCTGTTTGAAGACAATCATTTGCTGGCCGTCGTCAAGCCGGCCGGTCTGGCGACGATGGGCGTCGGCGCCGGCAAGATGAGCCTCTTGACCCTCGCGAAGCAATATATCAAAGCGCGTTACCGCAAGCCGGGGAACGTCTATCTCGGAGTGGTCAGCCGCATAGACGAGCCAGTTTCGGGGGTCGTGGTATTCGCGCGGACGTCCAAGGCGGCCGCTCGGCTTAGCCGGCAGTTTCACAACCGCGCGGTCGAGAAGGTCTATTGGGCGATTATCGACGGAAAAATCAGTCCGCCGAGCGACGAGTGGGTCGATTTTATCGCCAAAAATGAAAGCCTGCGGCGGATGATTCGCGTTGGCTCCAACGTGCCAGGGGCGCAAGAGGCGCGACTCGCCTATCGACTTTTGCGCGAAGTGCCTAATGGTTCGCTGATCGAAGTTCGGCCTGAGACCGGGCGAAAACATCAGATCCGCGTTCAATTCTCTTCGCGCGGATTCCCGATCCTTGGCGATCAGAAATACGGTAGCCAGGAGCCTTTCACGTCCGGGATTGCCTTGCATGCGCGGCGCCTGGCGTTCGACCATCCGATATCGAAAGATCGCATTGAATTCACCGCTCCCGTCCCTGCCGCGTGGCACAACTCGGGCATCAGCGAATGAACTTCGCCAAACCCTTACGACAGCACCCTTCGGGCGCGAAATTTGCTGGCGTACTTGACGCCGCGATAGCGCATCGTTTATTCATCATGGGATCGCCGATTTTCGACCTTCAATTTGGTGACGAAGGCAAGATGTCCGAGAATATGGCGTGAACGATCGAGAATAGCGGTGGTGCGGTTAATGGCCTAGGTCTCAAGGAGAGCGTGCCATGACTCAGGTCGCGCGGAATCCGTCGGCTGAGACGGTCGACGGTAGCGGCTCGACGGCCGTCGAGCCCGATCGCGTGTGTACGGTAGGCCACGAATCGCGAACGACGCAATGCAGCGAGCAGACCTCCGGCGTCACGAATCTTGAGCGCTGGCTGCTGCGGCGAATACTGCAGGGACTCGGGAATCCCCCGATCGAGATCGCGCTTTGGACCGGCGAGGCGGTCGCCACCTGTTCCTCGCCGCCGGTTGCCACGATGCGCATTCGCGACCGGCGAACTCTCTGGAAGCTGCTGGGCGATCCGCGGTTTCAATTCGGCGAGGCGTACTCCGACGGACGACTTGAGGTCGAGGGGAAGCTTGTCGACCTTCTCGTCGCCGTCGACTGCGCGCTAGTCCAATCGGGAAAAATCGACTTCGGCGTCAAGGGGATCTCACGCTGGCTGCACAAGCCGCGCCGCACGACGCTCGTGCAGGCCCGTGAAAATGTCCATCATCACTACGACCTCGGAAACGATTTCTACAAGCTCTGGCTCGATGAGCAATTGCTCTACACCTGCGCCTATTTTGCCGAGCCGACAATGTCGCTGGAACAGGCCCAAGTAGCCAAGCTCGATCACGTCTGCCGAAAGATTTGGCTGCAAGCCGGGGAATCGGTGATCGAGGCCGGTTGCGGCTGGGGGGCCCTGGCGCTGCACATGGCGCGCTGCTACGGCGCGAAAGTCCGAGCCTTCAACACATCGCGCGAGCAAATCCTGTTTGCCCGCGAGCGGGCTCGCGACGAAGGCCTTCAAGACCGCGTCGAATTCATCGAGGACGATTGGCGAAATATCGCCGGCGAGTGCGACGCGTTCGTTTCGGTCGGGATGTTGGAACACGTCGGGCCGGCGAATTACGGCGAATTGGGCGACGTGATGCATCGTTGTCTCAAACGCGAAGGTCGCGGTCTGATCCATTCCATCGGCCGAAATCGGCCCCACCCGACCGATCCGTGGATCGAGCGGCGGATTTTCCCAGGGGCTTACCCGCCGGCGCTCAGCGAAATGACGTCCATATTCGAGCCGCACGGCTTTTCCGTCCTCGACGTCGAAAACCTTCGACCACACTATGCCGAGACGCTACGCCACTGGTTGGCGAGATTCGAGGCCGCATATCATCGAATCGTGCGGATGTTCGACGAGCGCTTCGCCCGCATGTGGCGGCTGTATCTGGCCGGATCGATGGCCGCCTTCGAGGCGGGTTGCTTGCAGCTTTTCCAACTCACATTTGCGACCGGTTCGAGCCGGCAGAGTCCGCGGACGCGAGCCCATATCTACGCGCGACGGGAACTCGCGCCCGAACGATTCGATCCGCCCAACCGGCAAGAGAGCATCCCATGCAGCGATGTGACGTCTTGATCGTTGGCGGTGGACCGGCGGGATCGACCTGCGCGGAGAAGCTCCGCGCGGTCGGGGCCGACGTCGTGGTCATCGACAAGAAAGTCTTTCCTCGCGAGAAGCCGTGTGCCGGTTGGATCACGCCGCACGTGATCGAAACGCTCAAGTTGGACGTTGAGGCCTATCGTCGGGATCACGTGTTTCAGCCGCTGACTGGTTTCCGAACCGGACTGATGAGTGGCCGCGAGGTCGAGACGCATTATGGAAAGGCCGTGAGCTTCGGCATTCGCCGGTATGAATTCGATCGCTATCTGCTCGAGCGCTCGGGGGCGGAGTGCCGGCTCGGCGAAGCGCTCGCGAAACTCGAGCGCGCCGGCGATCGCTGGATTGTCAACGGTCATCTCGACGCGGCGCTCGTCGTCGGCGCCGGCGGGCACTTTTGCCCCATCGCGCAGCGCCTCGGCGCACGGCACGATCGAGCGGCCTCGGTCGTCGCCGCACAAGAGGTGGAATTCGAAGCCTCGGCCAGCGATCTCGCCCAGGGGCGCATCGATCCGGAGATTCCCGAACTCTTCTTCTGTGACGATCTCAAGGGCTACGGTTGGTGTTTTCGCAAAGGCAATTTCCTGAACATCGGCCTAGGTCGAGTCGATTCGCGGGAACTGTCGCGGCAAATGGGAGAATTCTGTCGCTTATTGCAAGATCGCCGCAAGTTCCGCTGCGAGATTCCGTCGCGCTTTCGTGGCCACGCGTACCAGCTCTATGAGCGCACCCCGCCGAAGCTGATCGACGATGGAGCGATGCTCGTCGGCGACGCGGCCGGACTTGCTTATCCGCACAGCGGCGAGGGAATTCGCCCGGCCGTGGAGTCGGGCTCGATGGCAGCGGAGGTCATCGCCGCGGCCGCTGGAGATTTTTCCGCGTCCAAGCTCGAGCCCTACCGGCAGCGGGTTCTTGCTCGGTATGGCGAACCGCGCGGCCAGGGGCCGACGGATTGGCTTCCCGCCGGATGGCTTCATTTTTTCGCCGCTCGACTCATGGCGTCGAGTTGGTTCGCGCGCAAGGTCGTGCTGGATCGTTGGTTTCTGCACGCCCACGAGCCGGCGTCGGTGTCGTAGCCATTGTGCCGGCTGGTCCGCTCCCCGAAGTCTCGTGGGAAATCGGGCCGCGCCTCTTGCTCCGGCCATTCGTTTCTGAAGATAATGACGCTCCCGGCGGCAAGCTCCGCGGCGATTGCTCATCGGCGTGCTGGATGCCCTTCTGGTTTGGTTCCCCACTTCAATCGTCAGGTCAATGAGTCGCAAACGCAAGTGGATCGCCGTCGACTCGCCGCACGAGCCGGTCACCCGGGTCGCATGCCGGGCTCTCGAGAACCGGCTCATTTCCGTTTGGGATTACCTGCCGCGCGCTGCAAAATGCGCCGACGAAGACCCGGAGTACGTGCATCAATTGCGAGTGTCTAGCCGGCGCGCCGTGGCGGCGGTCGAAATGTTCGAGCCGTATTTGCCCCAGCGGCGGACGGCGTGGTTCAAGAATCAACTCAAGAAGGTTCGTCAAGCCGCGGGGGAAGCCCGCGACTTTGACGTGCTGGCGGTGCGCCTCGGAAAGACTCTCAAGGACGACGCCGACAGCGCGGCTCGGCATCTGCTGGATTGGATAGCTAAATGCCGCCGCGATGCGCAGCCAGCAATCCGCAAGATCCATCAGCGCCTGCGCGATCGGGACTACAAACGCCGCGTCGCAAAACTCTTGGACAAGACCCGCGCGAGCCGTGGCGATGCCCGCGCCGAACCGGACTTCAGCCAGGTGGCGCGCGATGCGATGCGGCAGACGGTAGACGCGTTCTTCGCGGCCTCGCACGCGAACCTGGCCGATACCGCGAAGCTGCACCTGTTTCGCATTTCCGGCAAGGAGTTGCGTTACGCCATGGAGATCTTCGCCGGCGCCTTCCCGTCGAGCTTCGTCGAGCAGCTCTATCCGCAGGTCGCGGAGCTGCAAGAGAAGTTGGGCGAAATCAACGACCACGTCTCGGCGCTAGCCCATTTCCAAGAGTGGCTGCCGAAATCCGATTGCGACGACGAGCAAGCACTCTTAGTGCGGCTGGCTGAAGCCGAGGCGCAAATGCGCGACGATCGTCTCACGGCATTTTTCCAGTTTTGGACCGCCGATCGCAACGAGCGACTGCGCTATCAATTCTCGCGCGAATTGGGCGACGGCCAGATCGCGATCAGGCCGGAGTCGTTGCCAGTGGCCGAGAGCGGTTGAGCGGAGCGCCGGTCGGAACGGTTCTCAGAAATCGGCCGCCGCTCTCGTACCAGCCGTGACGCGTGAATCGGCACCAAGTCAAATCAATTAGCAGGCCGAACCAATGGCCATTCGCCATTTCCAACGAGACCACGGCCTGCCGGCAGGCCAGCGGTTGCTGATGAAAAAAGCCGAGACCTCCTTCGGAAAGATGCTTGCCGATGACGACGATCGGCTCACTGGTGGGAGTGGCGCCGTCTTCCCCGACAGGAGTCAGGTAGACGAGATGCGGGTAGGGAAATCGCCGCTCGCGGCGGCGCTCAACCACCAGACCGTCTGGATAATACGACGCCAGAAGGCTTTGGATGCCGCTGCGAATCTCAGGATCCACGCCGGGTTTGGGCGCGATGCGATCCAATCCGCGATAGCCGGAAGCCGCTTGCATTGAGTTCTCTCTTACTGGCTGGACGAAATTAGAATGGCGGCGGCGCAATGCGGCGGCGCGGCACGCCTGCCGATTTGCATGCGGGGATAGCTTCAATCAGGTTTCCGATGCCTACTCAAGCGGCCGCGATAAGCATCCGGATGACGCGAATTGCAGATGAGTCAACACGTGGCGTCCGTTGTGTGTGGCGAGTGCCATTGAATATCTAGGTCGAAAACCGGCCGATGTCAAATCGGCCCGGAATAGCGTTCCAAAATCGGACCGGAAAACAAAAAACGCCGGCCTTCGAGGCCGGCGCTGAGTTCATCCCGCGTTGAGAGCCAAGTTGCCTACCGCACTCGTCCGCCGGAATAGTAGTGCGATAAATCCATGTAGGTGGCGGCATGCCCAGTCGGGCGAATCCGGCCCCCAGTGCCAGTGACGCCCAATCCGGAATTCGATCGGATCTGATTCAATTGCTGTTGCAGTTGAAGATTCGTCGCCGACTGGCTGGAGTTGATATCGTTCTGACTGAGAAACGGGCGAACCAAAGTTTGATAGACGCCGACCCCGTTGGGGTCATTGAACAAGTTCAAATAGGGGCTGACGGTGGGCTTGGGGGTAAACTGTATATTCGACGGGCCACCTTGTGCGAGCGCCACGGAACCATGCACCGCGAGGGCAACCGATAACACCGCCGGCCCAGCCATCCACGTCAAAGCCTTCATAAGTCCTCCAATGCTCAAACCCGCCGAATCAGACGATCGTAAGGGCGAAAAACCCTTCAAACAATCGTACGCTCCCATTGGAAAAACGGCAACCGGTCGGTCGCACGCCGTCATGTTAAAACACGCCGCCGTTGTTGCTGAGCCCCGGATGCTTGACTTCCTCGACCGTCTGCACTCCCAACGTCGTGAAACCGAAGAGTCGCTCAAAGGGCGAAATGATCTTGCCCATCATTGAATCGAGGGCGATCAGCTTGTCTTCTGAGATGTAGATCCGATCGCCGGGCAGAATCTGGTAGTTCGTCGCCGTCGAGGCCCCGCGGGTGATTTCGTCCCAATGCACCGGCAGAATCTGGTCGCATCCGGCGCCGCCGGGGGCAGGCCGAGCAATCCAAATCTTCTTGCTCGCCAGTCGAGTTAGACCGCCGGTCTGCGAGATGGCATCCAGCACCGTTTCATTGCCGGTGATCTGCACCCGCACCAGGCTGTCGCCGAAGCCGGCCCCTTGGCCCACGATGTAATAGACCTTGCTGGCATAATTGAAGACGTCGACCGACACCTCGGGTGTGTCGAGGAATTCGGCCAGATGTGTCTCGATCGCCTTCTTGGCCTCCTCGACCGTCATGCCAGTCACGTAAACCGTTCCATAAGTTCCCAGATTGACAGTCCCGTCGGGACCAACGCGATGCTCGCCGGCAATTTGCTGCTGGCCCGACGAAGCCGCCAAAGTGACTGAAACTTCCGGTTGTTTGAGCACGCGGCTCAACACCCTGTAAATCGCCTCGGCCGCCTCCTCGAGCGTCAGGCCCTCGACTTTCGCCCGGCCATACGCTGGCCCGAGATTGACGGTTCCTCCCGGTTCGACGGCATACGTCCCCGTGATCGGTTCGTCGCGCAGGGTGCCGTTGACGTTGATTCCCAAATAGTCGAGCGCTTCGATCTTATACGGCGCCTTCGGTACGACCTTGATCGCATCGACCTCCAGAATATCCGGGGGTTCGATGATATACGGCGGCAACGAAACTTTATTTTGCTCCGAGGCGATCGGGGCCAAAGGAGGGCCTGCTGGAGCGGACGGGAGAGGCGCCTCGGCTGGACGATCACCGATGAATCGGCAACCGTTCGCCAGCCCGCCGGCTAGAAAGGCTATCAGCATCAAGCGGATGCGCAGCGAGCGATTCTGCATAGGCACAGCTTTTTGAGGCGTTACCGCAGCCATTGGGTCGATCGCAGTCGAGAATATGCCCGATAGGCAATGGGATGGTCGTGCCGTTTCAATACAATATGCCCCGTCAAACTCACCCTAACCGGAGCAGTCGGAATAATCGGCAGATTTGCCCGCAAACTTTGCCAAGTCTGCCGCCAACCGACGTTGATAGCATCGAGTCCCTTGTCAGAAAACAATCTTGGGCATACTCGGCAACCTAGGAAGACCTCGTGACTGTCTTCCGGTTTCGGGTTTAGTCGTTCAAGCCGCGTCGATTATTCAGTTTGCCGCTCTTCTGCCGGGCCTCCACCGCCCGACAGATTTCGTGCCGAGTTGATAAGCGCGACGTGGGAAAATGCTTGCGGGAAATTGCCGACAAGACGCCCGGCGGTGGGATCATATTCTTCCGACAGCAGGCCGACGTCGTTGGCCAAGCCGATGAGGCGCTCGAAATGCCGCACTGCCTCAGCGCGTTTTCCCTGTAGAGCCAGGTTGTCAACGTACCAAAAGCAGCAGGCCAAGAATGCCCCTTCCGCGTCAGCTAGGCCGCCGGATTCCGCGACTCGTACGTATCGCCATACCAAACCGTCGCGCAATAGTTCTTGCTCGATCGCATGGACCGTGCCGAGCATCATCGGGTCTTTCGCGGGCAAGAATCCGACCAACGGAATCAAGAGCAGCGCGGCGTCGAGCTTATCGGCGCCGTAATAGTGCACGAACGAGTTTCGCTTCGCGTCGAAACCTTTCGTGCAGATTTCTTCGCGAATGTCGGATCGCAGTTGCCGCCAACGTTCGACGGGACCCTCGATGTGGCTGCAATCCACGGCCTTTACGGCTCGGTCGAAGGCGACCCAGGCCATCACCTTCGAATGCACGTAGTGCTGCGGCTCGCCGCGCGATTCCCAGATTCCGCGATCGGGCCGCTGCCAGGCCCCTTCGAGGAAATCGAGCAACGCCGCCTGAAATCTGCGGCCAATTTCGTCCGTCTTGTCCGCGCGGCGCCGCGCGGATTCGAACGAATCCATTACTTCTCCGTAAACGTCGAGTTGAAGCTGCGACGATGCGGCATTCCCAATCCGAACGGGCTTCGATCCTTCATAGCCGGAGAGCCAATCGACCTCCCACTCGGGAATCAGGCGCTCGCCGGAGAGGCCGTACAGA
Source organism: Pirellulales bacterium (assembly GCA_035939775.1). Taxonomy (NCBI): domain Bacteria; kingdom Pseudomonadati; phylum Planctomycetota; class Planctomycetia; order Pirellulales; species Pirellulales bacterium. The sequence goes on from DASZFO010000014.1 coordinate 44,648, forward strand.
ATCTGCAGTTTGGCAGGTTCGCCGGCAACGGCCCGAAGCAACCAATCGCGCCAACGGCAGGCCTCTTCGTGGTATCCGCCGGTTATGAGGGCGTAGAGCGTGAACGTCGCGTCGCGCAGCCAGCAGAAGCGATAATCCCAATTGCGAAATCCGCCGAGTTTTTCCGGCAGCGAAGTCGTTGGCGCGGCGACGACCCCGCCCGTCGGCTCGTAGATCAGGGCCTTCAGCGTGATCAGCGATCGGACAACCGCCTCGCGCCAGCGGCCGCGATAGGTGCAGTGATTCGACCATTCTTTCCACCATTTCTCGGTCGCTTCAAGTTCCTTTTCGGCGGGTGGTAGACGCCCGAGATGGCGATGCGAAGGGCGCCAGGCGAGCGTGAACGGCACTTGCTCTCCCTTGCCGACGGTGAACTCGCCTACCGTGTGAAAACCCTCGCCGTGCAGCGGCACCGGTGTTCTCAGACGCAAGCTGTTCGCTCCGGCGATCGCTCGCAATCCTTTGGACGCCTTTCGCACCCAAGGGATCACCGAGCCGTAATCGAATCGGATGGTGATATCGACGCGCATCTTAACCTGGCCACGTTTCCCCTCGACGATGCGCACTAAATCCGGCTCCTCGCGTCGCGGGGGCATGAAATCGATGAGCGTCGCGGTCCCTTCGTCGGTCTCGAATTCAGTCTCCAAGATAAGCGTGCCCGGGCGATACCGTCTCCGAACGCGGCGCACTTCACCAGCCGGCCCGATCAGCCACCGCCCCTGCTCAGGCGTTCCCAAGAGCGCCGCAAAACAGGCCCCCGAATCGAAGCGGGGAACGCAAAGCCAATCGATCGAGCCATCCTTGCCGACTAGAGCGGCCGTTTCCAAATCGCCAATGAGTGCGTAATCTTCAATCGGTAATGGCATGATCGGCGTCATCTTCGAACGGGCAGTTTGCGGCGTGTTTGTACCATGTTTTGGAGATGCAAACGATGTGCCGCGAACGAAGGTGGGAGTTGCAAAAGCGGCCGAACCTAGGCTGAAACTACGCTCAACGAAAATCTCGCGATTGTGAGTTTAGTCCTTTGAGTTGCTCGGAGAGATCGACCAGCCGCGTGACGAGTACGTGAATGATCCCGTCTTGGCTTTGCAGGCGGCCATGGGCGATGAGAGCGGCGGCGGTGCGGGCGGCGCGGTGGAACCGCTGCCAAACGTCTTGGCGGATGATGAGATTGGCCACGCCCGTTTCGTCTTCGAGCGTGACGAACGTGATCCCCTTGGCCGTGCCGGGACGCTGCCGCACCAGCACCAATCCGGCCACGCGCACGAACGAGCTGTTCACTAGCTCCGCCAGCTTGGAAGCGGGCACGATCTCAAGCGCCGCGAGTTGCTCGCGGTGGAACTGAAGCGGATGCGCCCGCAGCGAAAGGCCGGCCGTCTGATAGTCGACCACCACTTCTTCTCTTGGCGAGAGCGGCGGCAGAGCCGGCGGCTCCTCGAAATTGGAGAGGCTATCCAGCAGCGGCGTCCGATCCGGCCGATGATCGAGCGCGAGCGCTTGCCACATCGCGTCCCGCCGGTTCATCGCGAGCGAGCCGAATGCATCCGCCTCGGACAGCAGCGCGACCACGGAGCGGCTCAACTTGGTGCGGCGAACAAAATCGTCGAGCGATTGGAATGGCCCCGCCTGTCGAACCTCCTCGATCCGCCGCGCATCCGCCTCGCGCAACCCCAGCAGCATCCGCAGGCCAAGCCGGAGGCAAGTACAAAGTGCGAAGTGCGACGTACGAAAACGGGCATCGTCCGCCTTCGTTTCGTCCTTCGCACTTTGTCCTTCGTACTTCTCTAGCGTGCAGTCCCAATCGCTATAGTTCACGTCGATGCCGCGGACCTCGCCGCCGTGCTCGCGGAGATTGCGCACGAGTTGGGCGGGGGCGTAAAAACCCATCGGCTGGCTATTGATGAGCGCGCAGCAGAACGCGGCCGGATGATAACACTTGAGCCAGGCCGAGGCATAAACCAACAGCGCGAAGCTCGCCGCATGGGATTCGGGAAATCCATATTCGCCGAAGCCGCGAATCTGATGGAATACTTGCTCGGCAAATTCAGCCGACAGCCCGCGGGCAAGCATCCCGTCGATCAACTTTTTGCGGAACTGCTCGATCACGCCGGTGCGCCGCCAGGCCCCCATCGCGCGGCGAAGCTGGTCGGCCTCGCCCGGCGTGAACCCGGCCGCCACGACGGCCAACCGCATCGCCTGCTCCTGAAATAGCGGCACGCCGAGCGTTTTGTGCAGCACCTCGCGAATCGCTTCGCTGGGATAGTTGACCGGCTCCTCGCCGGCGCGGCGGCGAAGATACGGGTGCACCATGTCTCCTTGAATCGGGCCCGGTCGCACGATCGCCACCTCGATCACCAGATCGTAATACTCGCGCGGCTTCAATCGCGGCAGCATGCTCATCTGCGCCCGGCTTTCGATCTGAAACACACCCATCGTGTCGGCCCGGCAGATCATGTCGTAAACCGCGGGATCCTCAGCCGGGATGGTGGCCAGCGTCAGCTCCGGCGAGGAGATCGGCCGGAGGTCGGAGGTCGGAAGTCGGACGTCGGAAGTCCGGTTAACCAACTCCAGGCATTTGCGAATCGCCGTGAGCATGCCGAGCGATAGGCAATCGACTTTCAGGATCCCCAGCGCATCGAGATCGTCTTTGTTCCACTGGATCACTGTGCGGCCGGGCATCGCGGCGTTTTCGATCGGCACCAAATCGGCCAGCGGCCCGCGCGTGATCACCATCCCGCCGACGTGTTGGCCGAGATGCCGCGGAAAGCCGCCGAGTTCGCCGACGAGCGTGACGAGCTGCCTTCCGACGTCCGAATCGGGATCGAGTCCCACGTCCTGGCAGCGCTCCTCGAGCCGACTGTCGTGATGGCCGTCGAGGCTCTTGGTCAGCTTGTCGATCCGGTCGAGCGACAGGCCGAGCGCTTTTCCCACGTCGCGCACGGCCGATCGCGAGCGGTAGCTGATCACCTCGGCGGTGATGCCGGCCCGATCGCGGCCGTATTTCTCATAGATGTATTGCAGCACCTCCTCGCGCCGCTCGTGCTCGAAGTCGATGTCGATGTCCGGCGCTTCGGCACGCTCGCGGCTGATAAACCGCTCGAAGAGCACGTCCAGCCGCTCGGGATCGACGGGCGTCACGCCGAGACAAAAGCAGACGGCCGAGTTGGCGGCCGAGCCGCGCCCCTGGCAAAGAATGCCGCGGCTGCGCGCGAACCGCACCAGATCGTAGACCGTGAGAAAATAGGCCTCGTAGCGCAATTGGGCGATCAACTCCAATTCGTGCTCCACCAGGCGGCGAACTTTTTCGGGCACTCCGCCGGGATAGCGCTCGGCTGCTCCAGACCACGTGAGCCGAGCGAGATAGTCGAGCGGCGTTTCTCCGGCGGGGGCAAGTTCTTCTGGATACTCGTAGCGCAGCTCATCGAGCGAAAATGTCGCTCGAGCGGCGATCTCGCAGCTTCGCTCGACGGTCCCGCGCGCAGGGGCGAATCGCAGGGCCATCTCCTCCGGGTCTTTGAGATAGCGTTCGGCGTTGGGAAAGAGCGCATCGCCCGCCTCGGCCACCGTGCAACCGAGGCGCGTGGCGGTGAGCACGTCGGCCAGCGGCAACCGGCTGCGGCGATAGTAATACACGTCTCCCGCGGCAACCAACGGCACCCGCGCCCGCCGACAGAGCGCGAGCCATTCGTCTAAGAGCTGCTCGTCGCGGGGCCCGCAATGCAATTCGGCCAGTGCATAACACCGATCGCCGAACAATTCGCGATAGCGCTCCAGGCCGGCTATGCCGTCGGCATTGGTGAGGCCGGCGGCATCCGTCGTTCCCTCTCCCAGAGGGAGAGGTTTAGGGTGAGGGGAAGCGGCGATGGATATTGCTTCCCCCTCACCCCGGCCCTCTCCCAGAGGGAGAGGGAGTGATTGCGCCATCGAAGTTAATAATACCCCTGCCAACAGCCCCGCGGCATGGTCGGCCACGTCGGCCAGCGTGACTTGACATTTTCCCTTCTCCGACCGCCGGCAACCGCGGGTGATCAATTGAGCTAGTCGCCCATAACTGGCCCGATCGGTCGCCCAGAGCACGACAGCCGGTGCATCGGTGGGAGCGATCTCGGCGCCGATGAGCAGTTTCAGTCCCGCTTGTTTAGCGGCCTCATGCGCGCGGACCACGCCGGCCAAGCTGTGCCGATCGGTGATGGCTAGCGCTGTATAGCCGAGTTCCGCGGCCCGCAACACCAATTCATCCGGATGCGAAGCCCCTTCAAGAAATGAGAAATTCGTTTTGCAATGCAGCTCCGCATAGCGCACCGCGCCCCCCCGCGGCGTCGGCGCGGCAACAATCGGCGGACGTTTGCTGGAGGGAGGTTGGTCAGGCATGTACTTCGTACTTTGTACTTCGTACTTCTCATCCGAATTCGCCGTGTAAAAACCAGCGGGTGTCGGCGAGGCGGCGGAAGAGCCAGAAGCGATGGCCGCTAGTAGTTTCGATCCGATAGTAATCGCGGCGGATGCCAAAAGCGGGATTCGGGACTCGGGACTCGGGACTTGGACGCGCCGGCGTTCCGCTAGCCGAGCCCCGATTGCCCGCGCGCCACCAGCCGGTTTCGATCCGCTCCGGCCCCCAACTTCGCGCGATCCGATAATCGACGCCGTCGAAGTGGAATTGAGCAGGCGGGCCGGCCGGAACCACCGAGATCACGGAAATCGGCACGGGACGATCGGCCAACCACAACGGGCGAACGCCTAGTTGGACGCAAGAACCGCCGGAGGCTGTCTTCGACTTCTCCCTCTCCCTTGATGGGAGAGGGCCGGGGTGAGGGTGTCGCGGAGAAAAAGGGGACTGTCCCCCTTTCCATAGGCGGTTCTTCTTCGCGGTCAACGAAGTCTTGGCGTCTGCCACTTGCCACTTGCCACTTCCTCGCACTCCGGTCCACGGCAGATCGACGCTGGCGTATTCCGGCTGAGCATCGGGAAGTAAACAGGGGCGCACCACCGCTTCCCGACCGAGCCGGCTGCTCAGCCGTTCCACGAGCGCCGCCAAATGCCGCGGCACATCGCGGCTACGGTCCGGGGCAAACAGGTCTTGCTGTTCGTGCGCAATCCGATCGGCGACCGTCACCTCGATGCCGAGCGCCGCCACCGGCGCCGCCAGACGGATCGTTTCCAATCGCAGACGAAGCAGCTCCCAAAGATGCTTGGGCGAGGCGCTGGGACGAAACAAGCCGACCGGCAAAGCGATCCGCTCGCGATCCGCGCAATCGATCCGGCAAACGAAGCTGAGCGCCCCCTCGTCGCGCGCAGCGAGCGGCTTGCTGACGCGGCGGATCAATTCCTCCAGCACTTGCTCGATGGCCTCGGCAGAATCGACGGGCGATTCGAACGCCCACTCGGCGGCCAGTTGCGGGGCCGCGCGATGCGGCACGAGCAATTCGCTCGTCGCGCCGGTCGCCCAATCGAGATGTTTGAGAAGCTGTGGGCCGAAGCGCGTCGAGAGGCTGGCCCGGGGCAACGCGGCAACCTGCTCGATCGTGCGGATACCCACCGCCGCCAGCAGATCGACCGTTTCCTCCGGCAATCGCAAGGCCGCGACGGGCAGCGGCGCTAAGACGGAAAGCGATCCGCCGGGCGGGATGATGCAAGGAAGTGGCAAGTGACAAGTGGCAGGTGGCAAATTGGGCGCAAGCGGAGACGACGCGGAAGGCGATACGGACATCTGCTTGCCACTTGCCACCTGCCACTTGTCACTCGTCACTCGCCACTTCGCCGCCGCCCAGGCGGCGCCCAGCGTGTCGGCGATCGCCACGCAAACCGACAAGCCTCGCTCGCGAAACTCGCGCACGACGCGCTCGGCCAAGGCCGCTTCGCCGCCGAATAGCGGCCCCAGCCCAGTCACATCCAGTGCCAAGCCGTCGGGACACTCGGCCGATTCGATCGCCACCGCCGGGCTGAATCGCTCACACCACTGAGCCAGTTCCACCAGCGCCGCCCGATCCGCCGCCAGATCGTGTGCTTCGATCGCGCTAAGCTCCGGTCGAGCGGCCGCCAGCCGCTGGAGCGGCCAATCGGGAAGCCAAATCCACAGCACTCGATTCATACAAGGCGCCTGTCTGTTCGTCCAATTCCAACTCGACCGTCCCTTGCGCCCCGCCGCGCGAACGGATCACCTCGACACGAAGCCGCCGCGCAGCGGCCGTCTTTCGTACTTCGCACTTCGTACTTCGTACTTGTGCTCCCTGCTTCGCCGGCGTGACCAAGAGCCGCAGTTCAGCCCACGAGGGTTCGTCGCGGGCTTGCTCGGGGCGCACAATCAAGCCGAGCGTGCCTCCCGCTTCGGCCGCCAACTGCATCTGCCGGAACCGCCGCTCCCCCAGCTTTCGTGGCCAGCAGAGAACGCTTCCCACTCCGGCCGACCGCAACACTTGATCGAGCGTCCAGGCCTCGTCCCGATCACTCTGTGGCCGCACGACGACGAACCAGTTCCAATCGATCCCCAAGCCGGCCGCGGCAGGGGGATAAAACATTCGCGGCCGATCCACCACCACCAGCGCTCCCGCCTCGCGACAGGCCCGAGCGGCGATCGCCAAAGCCAAAGTCGCCGCGCCGCTCCCGCGCCCCGCGGCCTTCACATCACTGCCGCGTCCCGTGGCCAATCCATCGCTGCCGCGCCCTGGGTGAAAAAGGGGACGCGACTCGTTTCTAAAACGAGCCGCGTCCCCTTTTTCTGACGTATCGCTGTCGCGTCTTGCGGCCCTCGCCTCACTGCCGCTACCGGCGGCCAGCCATTCGACCAGCGTTCCCCGGCAAAACCCCCGATCGGCCAACAGCCGGTCGAGGGCCGGGCAACCGCTGGAGACGATCTCAGCCGGCCCACGACGATCGCGCTCCCAACTGCGGAGCCGCTCCTGAAGCGAACGGACAATGTCGCGGGTCGTTTCAGACTCTCGGGTCATGCTAGCATCGCTCCTCCGCTGTAATTGTGTACATTTGTATAGATATCTTGTCAAGCAAAGGGCCGCGAAATTTTTGCCAGATGGCCGCGCCTCACAAGAGAAATCTTCGCCGCCAAGACGCCAAGGACGCCAAGAGGCAATCAACGATCCCGCCCTAACTTGGCGCTCTTGCCGTCTTGGCGGTTTATCGTCAGGCCAGTAGCTCGGCCTAGCTTTTCGCCGGGGCGGCGCCGATCTTCAGGTCCTTGGCTTTGGCGAGCCGCTCGAATCTAGCGCGGGCGAGTTTCCAGGTCTCGTCTTTGAGCGGCACGGCGCAGGCCCCTTTGCCGTTGCAGCGATTGATGCCGGCCGTGCCGTCGCAGCCTCCATGCCCTTTGCAATCGTTCAGGCCATTACAAGCGTGGCTGGCGACCGTGGCGCAGTCGCCTTGGCCGGCGCAGGAATTCTTGTGGTCTTTGCCTTTCCCCTTGCAGGTGTTCAATCCGCGGCAAACGTGAAGATCGCCGGCCAGCATGAGATCGGGATCGGTGCCCGAGGGCGCTTTCGCCTCCATGCTAATTGTGCTTGAGGCGGTGCTTTCCACGGCCTTATCGTCCTGCGGCGATTTTGCCGAATCGGTTTTCTCCTTCGCGTTGCCAATCTCCGCCGGCGGGGTAGCCGCGCGGCGGATCAAGACTCCGGCGGTCAAACCGGCGAGGGCCGCCACCATCAACTTCGCGAATTCGCGCCGGCCGGGACTCATCGATTCGACCGCGTTTGTGGAAAGCGCTGCGCGCGCCGCGCCTCCTTCGGCCGGCAATCGCCCGAGGAATAATCCCAACAGGCCGTCGAGCGAAATCGTGCCGGAGCCGAACAACAAGACGAGCAGGCAGGCGAGGAGATATAGAAACTCCGGTGCCGTGACGAAATCATTCGGGTTGGTGAATAGGGCGCGAAACCGGTCGCCGCTATTGGTGGCAAATGCCACCAGCATATTGAACGCGAGCGGCACGGCGGCCAGCCGCGCGGCCAAGCCAACCACCAGGAGCGCGCCGCATCCCAACTCGGTCGCGCCGGAAAGCACGGCGTTAGCCTTTGGCCAAAAGATCCCCAGACTTTCGAAGAACTTCGTAGTTCCATCGAGATCGGCAAACTTGTTCCAACCGCTCCTGACAAGCATCGAGCCCCAGTAGAGCCGCACGATCAACAGAAATAAATCTTGAAGATAAGACAGGCCCCAGACGAAAGCCAGATAACCGCGCCGGCCTCGATCAATCCAGTATTGCATTTTGCCCTCCACATAATTCACTCGGCGCACTTGGGGCGCGACCGACAAACATTGTGATTATAAGAGCACCGCGCGAGCAAACGCGAATGGGAGCAAGAAACGTGCCGCGATTACGACAAGTGAATCGCGATGCGATAATCTCTGCGGATAAATCGAGGCCAACTCGATTCAGGGCCGGTCCAAAGAACCGCTCACGGAGAAGGGACCAATCCACTTAGTCGCCTCGCCCGGAATCCGGTAAAACGCGCTTGGCGATCGTCATCCCCAGATCGCTGATCCGCCCGCGGAGCGTGCTGCGGGCGATACCGAGCAATTGACTGGCCAGCACTTGATTTCCCCCGACCCGCTCGATGATCTCGGGAAGTAGGATGCGGTCGACTTCGCAATGCACGCGGCGATAGATATCGTCCTCGCCCGCGTCGAGCAGATTTCGCGCGTACTCCGCCACATGAAAGCTGCCATCGGGAAGCGCGGTCGGCACACCGGCGTCAGGAGATACCTGGCAACTTGGCGGCAGACACTCGGGGACGATCGTGTCGCTCACGGCATGCACCAGCGCGTATTTCACGGCGCTCTGCAGTTCGCGGACGTTGCCCGGCCAAGGATGCTGCCGGAGCAAGGCCATTGCTTCCGGCGAGACCGACCGGACGTTCTTCCCCAGCTCTTGGTTAAACTGTCGAATGAAATAATCCAAAAGCAAGGCAAGATCATCCAGCCGCTCGCGGAGCGGCGGGAGCCGGATCGCAAACACCTTGAGCCGATAATACAAATCGCGGCGGAACAAACCTTCTTCGACGAGTTCCTCCAGGTTCTGATTGGTGGCGGCGATCACGCGGACGTTGGCCCGGAGTGTCTTGTTGCTCCCCACGCGCTCGAAGCTGCCATCCTGCAGCACGCGGAGCACTTTCGCCTGAGCGGCTAGCGGCATGTCGCCGATTTCATCGAGCAACAACGTGCCGCCATCAACCTGCTGAAACTTGCCGACGCGCAGGTCCGCGGCCCCGGTGAACGCCCCGCGTTCGTGGCCGAAGAGTTCGCTTTCCAACAGCGGTTCGGGAATCGCGGCACAGTTGATGGCCAGAAACGGTCCCTGGCTGCGGCGACTGTAATGATAGATCACCTGAGCGAGCAATTCCTTGCCGACGCCGCTCTCTCCCTCGATGAGCACGGTCACATCTTGCGGGGCGATGCGGCCGATCGCCTTGTAGACCTCTTGCATGGCGGGCGATTGGCCGACCATGAGTCCTTCGCTTGCAACGCCGTCGTTCGCTTCGCTCCGGCCCGTTGGCGACTCGCCCCGGCGGATTTCCAGCGCCCTCTGGACGGCGCCGCGAAGCTGATCGAAAGGAACCGGCTTGAGCAAGTATTCATAGGCGCCGCGCTTGGTGGCCTCGATCGCGGTTTCCATCGTCGAATAGGCCGTGATCATAATCACGGGCAATCGAGAATCGATCGTCGCTATCTCGGAGAACGCGTCCAACCCCGACATGTCCGGCAGGCGCACGTCGAGAATGACAACGTCCGGATTCAGCTCACGGACCTTATCGATGCCGTCGCGCGCCGTTTCAGCGGTGACGACCTCCAGTGAATCGCTCCGCAACGCCTTCTTGAGCGAATAGAGAAGGTTCGGTTCGTCATCGACGATCAAGAGCTTAGGCACTGCTCGCTCCTTCCGCTTGCAGCAACGGACTGGATTCAATCGCGGCCGGCGGCGGCTGATCTGCCGACAGGGCGGGCCTCGCCGGCAGACTGACGGTGAAAACCGTCCCACCTCCCGTCCGGATTGAAGCGACGATTGATCCGCCATGCGATTCGGCAATTCGCCGGCAGATGGCCAGGCCGAGCCCCAGCCCCGTCTCCTTCGTGCTGAAAAACGGCTCGAAGATCCGCTCCGCATTCGCGGCCGGCAGGCCGCGACCGTCATCGGCGACCGTGAGAAAAACCGCGGGAACCGGGATCAGCGTTCCCAGTTCATCGAACGACGCCCGCCTTCCCGAACCGACTTCAATCCAAATCGTACCGTGGTCGGCCACGGCGTCCAACGCGTTCAACAACAGATTCAGCGCGACCTGACGGACCTGCGTTTCATCCGCGTCTATCAGAACAGGCCGGTCCGGAAAGCACCTATGGATCACGACGTTTCGGCGCGCAGCCCGCGCGGCGAGGATCGCCGCGGTTTGCGATACCACGGGGCGCAAATCGATTTCCCTTCGCTCCAACTTCGCCGGCCGGGCGAAATCGAGAAAGCTCTGCAGTAGTTCTTGCAGCCGAGTGATCTCCTCATCCAGCACTTGAAGGTCATAGCTATCGAGGGCGGCGGCCCCGTCGGATCGCGCCGACTGAACAAGTATCTTGATGCTCATCAGCGGGTTGTGCAGCTCGTGCGCAAGACCTGCCGCGAGTTGGCCGAGCGCGGCAAGCTGGTCGGCTCGAATCACTTGCCGGTGCGTGGCGTGGAACTTTTCGATCACCGAGTTGACCTCCGCCGCGATCTTTTGAAGCACTCCCGCGAGGTCCTCGATGGCAGGATCCTCGTCGATCTCGATGGGGCCAACGACTTGATTCAGGCGCCCGGCCACGTCGCGCAGCGGAATCGTAAGTTGATAGACGGTTCGGCGAATGCCCCGGGCCAGGCCGAAGCCTGCCGCCGCGCCCGCCGCCGCACCGCCGATTCCCAACGAGACCAGTGCGAACACGATCCACGAGGCCATTGCTTCGTTGTCGTGACTGCGATCAGCCAGCTCCGCTTCGTTGAAATCGAGGTATTGCTTGACGTATGGCAGAACGTCTTCCACTAAGAGCCTATCCGAGAACCGCCGGGGACTGTCCCCCTTTTGCGAAGTCCGCGGAGCAAAACGGGGGCTGTCCCCATTGCCCCGCGGTTCTCGGATAGGCTCTAAGACTTGCGCGTCGACCTTCGGCGGTGGCGGTGCGGAAGCGGCGGAAACATCTTGCGCCAGCTCGCGCAACTGGCCCAAATATCTCGTCAGTCCGTCGTTCATCTTTGCGACAATGCCGTACTCGGTTTCGGTGGACGCGAAATGAGTCACATCGCCAGCCGCTCGCTCGACATCCTTTTGCATTGCGACGGCCTTGTCGATAAACGACC